>DASRCD010000683.1:0-2888 GCA_035653315.1 Candidatus Angelobacter sp. | reverse complement strand
TCAATCCAGTGAACTTAAAGTGGAACTTTACCCGCGATGAGCATGTTGTGCCTTACCTGGAACTCGGTGGCGGAGTGCTCTTCAGCAACCATTCCGTGCCTGTCAATACTTCGCACGTAAATTTCCTCACGCACGCGACTTTGGGATTTCAATTTTTCAATAACAACCGCCGCGCTTTTACCGCAGGCGTCCGTTATGAGCACATTTCAAACGCAGGTTTAACCGTGCCGAATCCGGGAATCAACACGGTGCAATTTCAGGTGGGGATGAATTGGTTCAGGTAAGTTGTTTCTGAAATCTCGAACGAAGCGAGAGAGCACTACTCTCATCAAAATCCAGTATTGACTTGCGAACACTCGCATCGTGGAGTCAACGCGATGCCCTCACCGCCACAGGCTCAGAATTCAGGATTCTCAGCCGCTTTGCGCCCTCTGCGGTTCCTCCTATATTCTCGATAGTATGTCCACACTGGTTGAATGCGTTCCTAATTTCTCTGAAGGCCGTAATAAAGCTGTCGTTGATGCCATTGTTGAAGCCATGAAGGTCCCCGGTGTCTCGCTTCTGGACCGCGAAATGGATTCCGACCATAACCGCTGTGTAATCACCATTGTCGGCGATCGCGAGGCGATTGCTGAAGCTGCCATTCGCGGTGTGGGAAAGGCCTCAGAGCTAATCGATCTCACCAAGCATCAAGGGGCGCATCCGCGCATTGGGGCTGCGGATGTAGTCCCGTTCATTCCCATTGAAGGCGTGACCATTGAAGATTGCGTGGCCATTGCGCGCAAGGTGGGTGAAGAGATATGGAAACGCTTTCAGGTTCCTGTGTATCTGTATGAATCAGCAGCTACTAATCCTGAGCGCCAGAACCTTGAAAATATCCGGCGTGGGCAGTTTGAGGGCCTCAAAGAAGACATTCTGGTGAATCCGGCGCGCTGCCCTGATTTCGGTGATCCACGCTGCCATGCCACGGCTGGAGCAACCGTGGTGGGAGCGCGCAAGGCTCTCATCGCTTATAACGTTTTCCTAAACACCAAAGACGTGGACATTGCCAAGAAGATCGCCAAAGCCGTGCGCTATTCTTCCGGCGGCTTGCGTTATGTGAAGGGCGCAGGATTTGAAGTTCGCGGGATGGCGCAGGTTTCCATGAACCTGACAGATTTTGAGCAAACGCCGATTGCCCGCGTGTTTGAGTTTGTGAAGCGTGAAGCAGCGCGTTATGGCGTACAGCCGGTGAGCAGTGAGATTGTGGGGCTGATTCCCAAGAAAGCCCTGGAGCAGGCAGCAGAGTGGTTTTTGCAAGTGGAGAATTTTGATTCATCCATGATTCTGGAAAACCGGCTGGCTGCGGTGAGCAGTGGCAAGATGGCCGTCGGCGGATTTCGCGCCGGAGTAGAGCCGTTTATTGAGCAGCTTGCCACAGCTTCCGCAACGCCCGGCGGAGGCAGCGCGGCTGCGGCGGCTGCGGCCATGGCTGCCGCGTTGGGAACCATGGTGGCGGGAATGTCCCGGACCAAGAAAGCTTTTGTGCAGTATGAGCCGCAATTGAGCCAGGCGCTGGCCCGACTAGCGCAGCTTCGTGAAGAGCTAAAAGCTGAAATCGATGCTGACGCCGAAAGCTATGCCCAGGTACTGGCGGCCTACAAGCTGGCCAAAACTTCCAGTGATGGAGAAGCGGCAATCGAGGCCGCAATGAAGAACGCGACCAGCGTTCCCATGGAAACGGCACTCAAGGCCCGCGAGGTGGCGGACATCATCAATACATTGAAGCCAATAACCAGTCCGAACATGGCTTCAGACCTTACCGTCGCCTCATCACTGGCCAGTGCGGCAATTGTGGGGGCGCTGGCGAATGTTGAGATTAATTTAGGTTCCCTGAAAGATGCTGGTTTTGCCGACGATATACGTTCTAAAGTAGGGCAGCTCCAGAGGTGAAAGCCTTAAGTAACGGAAAAATGGCATCCTGAGCTGCTGATTGCCGCATCAGATCAGATAAATTCGGACTAAAATATGATTATGAAACGCTTGATTGCCCTACTTGCTTTACTAGCTATAGCTTTGCCTGGTTTTGCCGCACCGCTCAGTACCGCTGCACGCACGGTAATTCCCATTGAAGTCCAGCAGGTGATTAATGTGGACTACCGCCGCATGAGAAGTTCAGAAACGGCCATGGACATGAAGGCCAAACTGCTTCCGCCCAACATGAAGCAGTTTGAAGACGCATTGAAGGGAATAGGCGTAAATCCTGACCGCGATATTGACCAGATCACGCTGGCGTCTTTCCGGCAGAAGAACCACGGCTTGCAGATGATCGGCATTGCGCAGGGGCAATTTCCCCGCAAGAAGCTCACAATGAAGATCGCCAAGCAGAACATCAAGGGCATAAAGAAGAACGGCTCTTTGATTTATCCCATGGCCGGCGGCATGCAAATGACTTTTCTCGATGACTGGACCATGTTGTTCGGTGACATTTCCGCCGTTAAAGCCGCCCTGGATGCCCGTGATAATTCCAGCCAGAGCCTGAATGCCAATCATGACATTACTGACATGATTCCTTCAGTTGAAGCAGGAACCGTATGGAGCGTTCTGGACTCAGACGGCACGCAGACGATGCTGAAATCAGCGCTGGGCAGCGCTTCCGGCCTTTCTGAATTTGACACGATGAAGAAGAAGCTGCTGGGTTCGCGCTATGCCATGGACTTTGACCACGGCGTTGATTTCAACCTGAACGTAATTACCTCTGACAACGTTACCGCTTCCACATTGTCATCCGTGCTGAAGGCCGGCATGCTGTTCAAGAAGATGGATGCCACGCCCACGGAAAAAACGGCCATTGATGGAACATCAGTGGATTCAGATACAAATAAGTTGGTGGTGCGCTTCAAGGCAGA
>DASRCD010000682.1:0-9285 GCA_035653315.1 Candidatus Angelobacter sp. | reverse complement strand
CCACCACCAACTCTGCTCCACTGGCATGCGCAATTTTTGCAATCTCTTTAATATCAGTAAGAACCATCAATGGATTGGTGGGAGTTTCAATCCAGATGATGCGCGTGTTCTTGCGCATTGCCTTCTTTACCGCATCCAGATCTGAAGTATTGACATAACTGAACTCAACTCCGTAATTAGCAACCACCTGGTTAAAAAAGCGCGGCACACCGCCATAAACATTATGGCCACAGAGCAGATGGTCGCCCTGCTTCAAAAAACACTGCGTGATTGCGGTTACAGCCGCCATGCCGCTGGCGTAAACATGGGCTGAAGATCCGCCTTCGAGCGCAGCCAGATTCGTTTCCAGCCGTGTGCGCGTTGGGTTGGATACACGGGCATACTCGTACCCCTTATGCTTGCCCAGTTCTTCCTGCACATACGTGGAAGTGGCAAAGATTGGGACGGCAACCGCGCCTGTGGAAGGATCAGGCTCCTGGCCTACATGGATAGAAGTGGTAGCGAATCCAATTTTTTTCTCATTCCGCTTCTTTCCATTGGCGGATTTATTTTGTGCCATTTGCTGATCTCCCTCGATATCAATCCTGAAAGGCTATAGTCCTAAATCCCGCCTTCAAAGATGTTTTTCGACATATATCGTTCCGCCGAGTCTGGTATTACTGTGACAACGCGTTTTCCTGTCCCAAGCCGTTTTGCCACCTGCAGGGCAGCAAAAACATTGGCGCCGGCACTCGATGCGCCCAGAACACCTTCAAGCCTGGCTAGGTTGGCCACAGTGTCGAAAGCATCTTTGTCATTGACCATGATGATTTCATCGCAGACTTTGGGATCAAACGTTTTTGGAATGAAACTTGAGCCGATTCCCTCTACCTTATGTGGTCCCTTGGGACCACCGCCAAGAATAGAACCCTGTGTTTCAACCGCAACGCAATAGACTTGAGGGAGCTTTTTCTTCATGAAACGCGCTACGCCGGTAAACGTGCCACCAGTGCCAACGCCAATCACCACGGCATCTATTTTGCCCTGCAATTGCTCAAAGATTTCTGCGGCGGTGGTTTCTTCGTGAAAGTCAGGGTTTGCGGGGTTTTCAAATTGCAGGGCGATAAATGAATCAGGTATGCCGGCGGCCAGTTCGTGGGCTTTGTCAATTGCACCCTGCATACCCGCTTCATCCGGTGTTCGGATGACCTGAGCGCCCAAGGCCCGCATAACTTTTACTTTTTCTTCCGCAAATTTCTCCGGAACGCAAAGGACAACTTTGTAGCCTTTACTCACGCCAATAAGCGCCAAACCGATGCCGGTATTGCCGGCTGTGGCTTCAACAATGGTGCCGCCGGGCTTGAGTTGGCCATCTGCTTCAGCCCTTCGTATCATCCCGATTGCAGCCCTGTCTTTTACGCTGCCGCCAGGGTTCAGGTACTCCAGCTTGGCAAAGACTTCGGCCGCATTCTCGGGCACAATGCGCCGGAGCCGCAAAACAGGGGTTTGGCCCACCAACTCAGTAATATTCTCAGCTACGCGTAATCCTGTCATAGCAAACTTTTTAGACTACGGGAGGGACAGGCGCACGGTCAAACGGATGAGCAAAAATAAATCAGGGTGCCGCGAAACGGCACCCCAAAATAAGCTGAAACTTAGAAATACGTTAGCGGTTGGCCGTCTGCTTTTCGTCAGCAAAGTAACCTTCACGGGTCCGGACTTGCAGTTCTTTGTAGCCTGGTGCGCGAGCTTCCACCTTTACGTGACGATAGCCGCCATTGCTGCGGGGGTTTGTGGGCCTATAGGTGATGCTGTATTGATTGCGGATGTCCTTGGCTACTTCCTGGCTGATTTCATCAACTTCCGCCAAATCTTTGGGAAAAAACGCCACGCCGCCAGTCTGGTCTGAGAGGCTTTGCAGAGCCCGCTTGGCGCGTTTGGTGCCCGGCTCATCACCTAAAATACCAATGGAATAAATGGTTGGGCCATTTTCACTTTGCACAGCCCGGATAGCCGCTTCCAGCGATTCCCGGCTTTCATTATCCACGCCATCCGTAATCACCAGCAGGGCTTTTTTATCTCGCTTGGCGCCTTTGGCAAGATGATCAGCGGATGCGATTACGGCATCATAGAGCGCCGTGCCGCCGCGGGAATCAACGCGATCCAAAGCCTCGCGTAAAACATCAATTTTATTGGTGAAATCCTGGTCCAGATATGGATCGTCATTAAAGTTCACTACAAACACTTCATCCTGCGGATTGCTGGCCTGGATCAGGTTCAATACCGCCTTGGTGACGGCAGAGCGCTTGGTCCGCATAGAACCGGAATTATCGACAACAATTCCGATGGAGACTGGAATATCCTCACGAGAAAACTTCAGGATGGTCTGGGGCTGCCCATCCTCATAAACCGCGAAGTTCGTCTGCCCCAGATTAGTGATCAGGTGCCTTTTGGCATCGACAACGGTAATAGGCAGGTTGACCTCGCTCACCAGGCTTTTATAAACGAACCCACCGGCGGCATCTTTGGTCACGGCGCCCACGGTGCCCTCTGGTATGGGTTGTTGGGCAGGTGTTGGCTTTGGCGTGCTCGCGGAAGCCGCAGGTTTAGCCGGTCTGGCCCATACTGGCAAAGCCGGGTCCGAGGCATCTATGTCCGAGGGCAATGGCGTGATTGGAACATTCTGTTTTTGGGGAGGCGAAACCTGGCCTTGTGTACCCCAAAGGAAAGTTGTGCCCAACAGCAGGACCGTAAGTATCCCAAAGGCTTTGTTCTTATTGCGAGGGTGCATAGTATCCCGTTCTGGCGTAAACATTTAAATGTGGCAGACCTTTCGGCGGGTTAAGCTTCACTTTGATCTTCCGCCAGTGACCGTCCTTAACCTTGTTGTTTGGACGATATCCGAGTACATATTGGTTGCGCAGCTCTATTCCAATTTTGGTAGCCACATCAGCCAGTTCATTTGGGTTGCTGATGGTGAACATGCGTCCACCAGTCACCTGGGAGATTTCAGTCAGCAATGCAGGACCTGCAATCTCTTCCGGCTGCGATGGCGCAAGACTGAAAATGCCGATTGAGTAAATCTGCACATCAGCCTCTTTCACCATGGATTTGATCTCATTTTCGGTGTAGCGGCTATGATTGTCGCCACCATCTGAAATGATCAGCAGGGCTTTCTTGGTGTTGCGGGCATCTTTCATCTTGTTAACGCCCATGTAGATAGCATCAAGCAATGCCGTGCTTCCCTGCGGCACTGTGTAAACCAGCTTGCCCTGGATATCTTCCACCGACTTTGTGAAATCTGCGCGCAGCTCAGGCCGGTCATTGAATGTGATCATGAAGAATTCATCCTGCGGGTTCGCCGTTTTAAAGAATTCGATCACAGCTTCCCGTGCCTTCATGATTTTGTCATTCATGCTGCCGCTCATATCAAAGATCACGCCCAACGAGATAGGAGCGTCTTCACTTGAAAAATGCCGCACTTCCTGAACTTCATTTCCTTCCAATACGGAAAAGTTCTCTTTATCCAGCCCGGTAACAATGCGGTTCCAATCGTCTGTAACTGTGACGTTTACCAGAACCAAGTTTACATCCACGGAAACGCCGGGTTTGCCGTGGTTCTTACCGGCATCGGGATTCGCGTCGGCTGGCTCTTTGCCATCAACAGTTTTTGGAGGAGCAGGCGGTTTGGGCTCAATATGGACATTGACGTCTTGAGCGCCGGCAATCACTGAAAATGTGAAAAAAATTGCTAATATCAACACATGATAAATCGCTGACGCACGATACGCCTTGGAAGAGACATCGGGGGAACGGTTTGCACCAAACCCGCGGCGTTCGGAGCGGGCCATAAGGGGAACCTCGTATTTTTGAGGCGATATTATCACAGCGGACATGGACTTGAATACCTGAGCTAACGTAATCCTGTACTGCTGCTTGAAATCTTAGATGGTAGCAATATGAAAACGGTTATCCATTCAGGCTTGATAGAATAAATCAGGCTCTGTTTGCAAATGGCTGAAATCATTCCATTCAAAGCACTTCGCTATGATCGGCACCAGCTTAAGCTGGAAGACGTACTCACCCAGCCTTATGACAAGATCACCCCGGAAATGCAGTCCAAATACTATGAACGAAGTCCTCATAATTTGGTCAGAATTATCCTGGGCAAGCCTGGCGAAACAGACACAGATACATTCAATGTCTACACCCGCGCCGCTGAATATTTGCATGACTGGCGGGCAGCCGGCATCTTAAAGCAGGATCAGGAGCCGGGTATTTACGTGTATTCTCAAACGTTTACAGTGCCTGGTACCCGTGAACTTACAGAACGGCGAGGGCTTATAGCTTTAGGCCGGCTTCACGATTATTCTGATAACGTCATCTTCCGCCATGAGCAAACGCTTTCCAAACCCAGAGCAGACCGGCTGAATCTTCTGCGGGCGACCCGTGCGCATTTTGGCCAGATTTTCATGCTATATAGCGACCCTGAAGGGGAAATAGCCAATTTATTGCGGCCCCGGACTGAACAAGATACTGAAATCTCCCTTTTGGATGAATATGAAACACTGCACCGAGTTTGGCGTGTCCATGATCCGGTGCTTATTGCAGCGGTCCAAAAGGCCATGCATGCCAAAAAATTGCTGATTGCTGATGGTCATCATCGCTATGAGACGGCACTGGCTTACCGAAATGAGCAACGCAGCAAGGCAACAGTCGCAGACTCAACAGCCCCGTATGAATACGTCATGATGACCCTGGTCCCCATGGAGAGCCGGGGATTGGTGATTCTGCCCACTCACAGGATCGTGCATGGCTTGATGGATTTTGATCGCGAGCGAATGCTGGAAGCAGCCAGCCGTTTTTTTGATATCGAACGCATTGATGTGCGGACCGAGCCGCGCAGCGCCACCACGCTTCTGGGAGAAGCGGGACAGAACGGCACTTCATTTGTTGCTGTAACGCGCCACGGCCCTTATCTGATGCAGGCAAAAAAAGACGCCATCCAGGATGTTCTGGGGCAGCAGATCTCTCCTCTTCAACGGGAATTAGATGTAGTACAACTGCACAGAATCATGTTGGAACGAGTGCTTGGCATTTCAGAAGAAGCTATTCGCGAACAGCAGAACGTTAAATATGAACGGGAGGCGGCTGAGGCCATTTCCTGGGTCCGGCAAGGTGCCAATGTCGCGTTCCTGATGAATCCAGCAAAAATCGAGCAGGTACGCGATATTGCTTTTGGCGGCGACGTATTGCCGCAAAAGTCCACGGATTTTTACCCCAAATTGCTGAGCGGCCTGACAATTTATGCGCTGGACTAAGCTCATCTTTTTCCTGGCGACGGCGCTAATAGCGGTGTTGTGCTCTCTGAATATTTCCAATGCCTCTCCCGGCCAACAGCTTTCTGTTTATGCTGCGCAGAATAGCTATTCCCTGCCCGTACTGGACCGCGGTGGCCAGCCTTATATTTCCGTAGCAGATTTACTTTTACCTCTGGGCGCAACGCCAACCCATAGCAAAGGCAAAGAACGCCGTTTTACTGTCAACAATGCCGAAGCACGGCTTACTGAAGGGAAAGAAAAAGCTGTGGTTCGCGGCGATCAGATCAGCCTTGGAGGAAAAGTTTTATTCGAACAGGACCAAACTCTCATTCCGCTGAATGCTGTATTGCCTCTTTTAGGCCGGCTGCTGAACACCACTATAGATTTTCATCAGCCTTCGTGGCGCCTCTTCGTAGGGAATGCAATTACGCATTATCATGCCGAATATAAAGAGGGTGAGCGTCCGTCCTTAACATTGACCTTCAGCCAGCCAGTCAACCCTGAAATTAAACAGGAACAAGGACACACAGTTTTTGTCTTCCAAAAAGATCCTGTTATTTCTGATCAAAACCAGCAGCAATTTGGCGGCAACTCAATTCAATCTCTGAAATTTGCTGAAGAAAATGGCGCTGCCTCCATCAGCATTGCCGGCAATACAACTTTCGCGGTCACTCGCAGTGAAGATGGCAGGACCATTGTGGTGCAGCCTGAAATTCCTGTAACTGCTGCAGCCCAACCTGCTCCTGAAACAAAATCAACTCCACTAGAGAACCAGCGTCATGGGCAGGAATTTTTTGTGATGATAGATCCGGGCCATGGCGGCTATGACAAAGGCGCCAGCTTTGGCGGTAAACTCACCGAAAAAGACGTTACTCTGCACATGGCGCGGGAGCTAAAAAAAGAGCTGGAAGAACACGGAATTGCTGCGCGGCTGCTGCGCGACTCTGATGTGGATATGGCTTTAGACCGTCGCGCTGAAGCTACCAATGAACAACATGCAGGCCTTTATGTGGCATTGCATGCCGGATATCCGGGAAGAGGTGTCCGGGTTTACATGCCCTTACTTTCCAATGCGGAGCAGCCTGCTAGTGGACGCTTTCTTTCCTGGGAGAATGCGCAATCTTCCACCCTGGATCGCAGCAAATTTGCAGCGCAGGCAGTCACAGCGGAGTTGCAGAAGAAGGGTTTGACCGTAACAAATCTTTCTGCCACGCTGCGGCCGCTAAACAACATTGTTGCGCCCGCAATTGCGGTAGAGCTTGCACCAGATGGCGATGACATTCAATCTCTGGAAAGCCAAAAGCGGCAGAATCTTGTTTCTTCAGCAATTGCTTTGGGGATTGCACAGGCACGCTCCCAGATTGGCGCCAGGCCTTGATTCCCCGTCATTTCCAAATCACCCTGGCTTTGGTACTTGTGGCCATTCTGGCGAGCAGCATCATTATCATTCGAATGGCGCATAAAGAAGAAGCCATGAGTCTGGAGCAGGCCCAGAATGCACCCAGCGCTCCTGAGGCCGAAGGCAAGCAAGAGCATATTCAACTTTTGCTGGCTTATGATGAAGATCAGGCACTGCGCTGGCGTCCAGCCGATGTCTTTCTGCCGGCAGACCGCAGCTTGCGCGCCCGTGAAACTTTACGGGCAGTACTGGCGCAATATCAGCAATCGCCTTCGCCGCATCCGCTGGCGAAGACCGCCGATATTAAGGATGTATACTTCATCGGCGATGACACCATGATTGTGGACACTACCGCATCCTTTGCTGATGGCCATCCTTCCAGTGTTCTACTGGAAGAGATGACACTGGCATCGCTTATTGAAACGCTCACCGCAAATGTGCCGGGCGTGAACAAAGTGAAATTTCTTGTTGAAGGCAAAGAACGTGAGACTCTGGCTGGTCATGCCGATTTAATGTCGTTTTACCAAGCCTCCGCCATTCATGAGTTGGCCAAGGAGTTTGAATAAGAATGGCTCCTGTAATAGGGGTTTTTGATTCCGGCTTTGGCGGCCTTACCGTGCTGCGAGAATTGCAACGAGTGCTTCCCGGCGCTGATTATCATTATTTTGGCGATACCGCGCATCTTCCTTATGGCGCTAAGTCAGTCCGCACGGTGGCCAAATATGCCATTTCCGCTGCGCATTTTCTGGAGCAGCACAAAATTGAAATGCTGGTCATCGCCTGCAATACAGCTACAGCGCTTGCATTCAACGATATTCGGGCAGCCGTAAAGGTTCCTGTTGTGGGCGTAGTAGAGCCTGGCGCGCAAAAGGCAGCAGAAATTTCAAAGACCAGAAGCGTTACGGTAATAGCCACGGACGCCACGGTCAGCAGCCATGCATATCAGCACGCCTTGCAGCGGTTGGGACTTGAGGCCACTGAGAAGGCCTGCCCTTTATTTGTCCCTCTGGTAGAAGAAGGATGGGTAGAGCATCCTGTAACAGAGCAGGTCGCCCATATCTATCTTGACGAAATTTTCAAGAAAAGCAGCGCAGCGCAAAACGCGGATGTGCTGGTACTGGGCTGCACGCATTATCCTCTACTTCGGCCTCTGCTTCGCCGAGTCACGCCGCCTCATGTCGAGATTGTTGATTCCGCGGAGTCCACGGCAGCAAAGGTGGTTGAACTGATAGGGAAAGATTGCGCGCAAGCCGGTTCAGGCACATTACGCTGCTATGCTACCGACTCAGTAGAAAAATTTCGTAAGCTGGGAAATAAGTTCCTTGGTTGTACCATTGAAAATATAGAGCTAATTGACATTGAAAACTAATCAAAATACCTTCTTCCGCTCTGATAATCGCGCGCCTGAACAGATGCGCCCGGTCAACATCATTCCCGAATTTATCTCAACCGCGGAAGGCTCCACGCTGATTGAAGTGGGAAATACCCGCGTGATCTGTACGGCCTCTATTGAGGAAACTGTGCCCGGTTTTATGAAAGGCTCAGGAAAAGGATGGATCACCGCCGAATACAGCATGTTGCCACGCTCGACCCTAACGCGCACGCCTCGGGAAGCCAGCAGGGGCAAGCAGAGCGGACGCACGCATGAAATCCAGAGACTGATTGGCCGCGCCTTGCGGGCCGTGGTGGATTTAAAACAGCTCGGCGAACGCACCATCACGCTGGATTGCGATGTGATTCAGGCCGATGGCGGCACCAGGACGGCTTCCATCACAGGCGCTTTTGTAGCGCTGGGCCTGGCGATGCAGAAACTGGTGGAAGCCGGAACGCTTTCGGCTGCGCCCATCCGGGACTTTGTGGCCGCCATCAGCGTGGGAATAGTGGAGGGAGAAATCCTGCTCGACCTTTGTTATGAAGAGGATTCCCATGCTGAAGTTGATTTGAATTTTGTAATGACAGGCGCGCGCAAAATTGTGGAAGTGCAGGCCACTGCGGAGCAACATCCTTTTGATGAAACCCAACTAAAGAAGATGATGGATTTTGCCAGCAAAGGCATTGATGCGCTCATCGCAAAACAACGCAGTATTCTAGCGCAATTGCCATTGCGGCAATAAATGCAGTGATGATCCAGAAATCCGGCATTTGCAGCCTTTTACCGCGTTTGACTTGCCTGAAGGCTTCAATTACGCTAAAAAATTGAGTTTAAGAAATGGCACAAATTACTTCTCCCACATCTTCCTCGTCCATTGAAAGCTATCTTGGCGACAAAGCTGAACACCTTCTAGGATTCTCCAACCCCAAAATTTCCAGAGACCGGCTGCACCTTCCCGGCCCGGATATGGTTGACCGGATTTTCCGCGCATCAGACCGCAACAACCGCGTTTTGGTGAACCTGGAAAGAATTATGAGCCACGGCCGGCTGGGTGGAACAGGCTATGTTTCAATTTTGCCTGTCGACCAGGGGATTGAGCATTCCGCCGGTGCTAGTTTTGCCAAGAACCCAGACTATTTTGATCCGGAAAAGATTGTTGAGCTTGCCATTGAAGGCGGCTGCAATGCCGTTGCTTCCACATTCGGTGTTTTAGG
>DASRCD010000681.1:0-14643 GCA_035653315.1 Candidatus Angelobacter sp. | reverse complement strand
TGCGTTTTGCCAAACACGTTGGAAGCATTATCCAGATAAATAAAATCTACGCCGCCCTGGACCCAATGATAGTAATTTCTGGGATAAATCAGACATGGCTTGAGGGGGACATTGCTTTTGCCTGCGGATTTTGATTGGTTTGCAGTAGATGGAGCGTCGCAGTCCCGGTCTTTCAAGCGTTGCTCTTTGATTGCCGGCGCAAGCAGCCAATCCGCAAACCGTGACGTAAATTGCGCCCCTTTGATTTCAGGATGAATCAGATTGTCCTGCGACGGAACTATATCGGCGGGTGGCTTGTCCATGGGTGGAATCACCTCATGATTGCCAATACCAATGTAAAAAGGTGTTTTACCAAAAGGATAAATCTGGTGCTCGATAAAATCAGGCCATGCGCGTTTCACGTAGTCTGTACAGGCAAGTTTGTGCCCGTCAGTTTCGTCAGCAAAGGCCATGTCTTCATCCACCATGTAAATTGCGCGAAGATCACCAAGATGCCAGTAAAAAGCCGGTTGAAAGTATTTGGCGCTGTGGGCAGCAATCGCAGGCATGATCAGGTCGCCGCAGTTTCTTGAGTCGCCGGAAACAATAAACCGCCAACTATCGGCAGGAAGAGCTGTATTGGAAGGCGCTTCAGGCTGCTGCTTATTTTCAGTTTTTTCGTTTTTGAAGAGGGTTTTATCGCCACGGTAGTGAACAATGACAATAATCGCAATGGCTACACTGATTAGTAAAAGAATTTTCAAGGATGGCGGACCTAACCGGATCTTCATTAACAGCTTCCTCAATTCACTGATATGTCAATTGCACGGGGTTTAAACATCCGGCGCATTGTTGTGCGATTGCGGTTTGTCAGCCGAGGCAAAGAAATCACGCCACACGGTAATGGCAAAGTTCATGCAGTGATATTTATAAGCGCCAAAACAGCGCAGAGACGCTATTAATGCGCCCAGAGCGCAAAGAGCAAGTTCAGTTGCCTGTGTGTGCGTGATTTCATAGCGGCGTCCAAGGATATAACCCACGCCTAAAGCAGCCAACAATAAAGCGACCGCATTCATGCGCTCCATGCGGAAGGCGGTTGTGGCCTGCAGGTCAGTCCTCAGTAACTGTCCAGCCAGATTGGCGGCTGTGAGCAAACCAACCACAATCGCAATCACCGCAGCATAGTCCAGCCAGTCACGAGGGAATATGCTCAGGCCCCAGCCCACATAATTGGCGCATGCAAATGCCAGCGCCACTGATATTCCGCGGAGCAATGTGTAAAGACCTTCAAACTGTTCGCCATAGCTGATTTCCTTAGCCTGAATAAGCAAATGGCGGGCAAGAAAGAAGGCATCACGGCGCACAAGGTCAGTGGCTTTACTCTCAACTTCGATCTTTAGATCAAGTCCAAACTTGCTTTGGACCAGAGCGGCCAACTTGTTTTTAAAATCGCCGGAGAGTGCCGTATGGGTTCTGTCCACGACCACATCAGAGGGATAACGAGCATGGCCGTCACTGCCTTTGGCCACCGAAGAGGGAATAACTTTTGTGCAGATCATCTGCAGGAGATGGCCAGTGATATAAGAGAGAATAATGGCCACCACTGCTGAGCCCCAATCGCTGGCTGGCCATGAATTCTTTACTAATCCCCATGGAAGCCAAAACAGAAGCAGCATGGCTGCTCCCGGCAGGAAGTAGCCATATATATCGTAGAAGTTAAATTTATCGATCATGGACTGTGTGCTTTCGTCCGGGCCCGGTTATCGCATTTTGGAAAGCAGAGACTCTACCACATCTTTAACTTTTCTGCCCTGTCCCACAGGCAGGCGCACCGCTCCTACACGTTGATGTCCGCCGCCGCCGAATTTTTCAAAAGCACGGCCAAGAGAGATGCTGCGAAATTTTCGCCAGGGATTGCGCATGGCAGTAATGCCAATGCCTTCCGGCGACCGGATAATGCCAATGGAATAACGCGCATTTGGCTCAATGTAGTAAGGGGCGTACCGGCTGATCATCTGGTTTTTGCTTTTGCGCGCATCAAAAACCACAACCTCACCTTTTTCTACACGCGCGCGCGCGCGAACTTTTTTAAGCCCTTTTTCAAGACTGCGCCGCACCTGCTGCTCCCGCCGTTTTACTTCAGCCAGTCCCGCCACATAATGCAAATCTTGCTTGCGTAATTGCGTTATCAGAAATTTCGCGTACTCCTGATTGTCTTCTGCTTCTAATAGCAAGGTGCGGTTGATCCGCAGCGCTGGAGCATCGCCAAGTATGGCTTCCTGCACCGAGTCAAACGCGGCCGAATCGATCTTTTCTGTCCAGGCAACCAGCTCTTCAAAATGCGGCTTATGGGAAAAGTGGTTTCGAAGTCGTCGGTAGAGCAACCCTGCGCAGGAAGGCGCGGAAGCGTCATATAAAAATGCATTGCTGTTTTTTCGCTTCAGGTAATTTGCTTTTGCTTGCTGGTTCAGCAGGGCCGTTTGGTGGTGGTCAGCCCAGAAATCAACGCTGGGATGAAAAAGAAAATCCACTACTGCGCACGGTTTCTGCAACGGATTTTCCAGCCAGGTATCGCGCAGCGTGTAGTCCACAGGAACAAAATTTGCAATTTTCCAGCGCCGCTGCTTTTCCAGATATTCCCAGGCAAGCATGGCAGAGACAAGCCCATCCAGGCAGGGATAGTGGAAATAAAGAGTGGCGTTTTTCATTGGCGATTGGCGAGCTATGGCCATTGTATGCGAAGCGCAACCGAGTTTCGCACAGCAATTTAACGGAATGCTCAACTTACGTTGAAGAAACGTTCTGTACCCGCATGCTATTTGCGGCTAAACTTAAAGAAGAGCCCACGCATGAAACAGCACCGTGTGAATCCGGTGAGAGATGTGGTATTTTCTGCCATTCACTCGGATTCCCGCGCGGAGGCTTTGCAGGAATTTTTTCATCGCGGAGCGCAGATTTATGTTGTGGCAGGGGCCTTGCGCGATGCTGTTGCCGCAAATATGGGCGAATATGGCAGTAATGCTCCGCGCGACTTTGATATTGCGGTTGCAAACATTCAGCGGGAAGTCTTTGACGAAATCTTGCAATCGCAGGGCAGGCAAAATCGCCACGGTGGGTACGTATTAAAGCAAATTGCAGCCCCCCATTGGGACGTGTGGCGGATGGAAGAATCAATTGGATTCAGGAAGACAGAGACACAATGCTCCCTGGAAAACCTTCTGCGGACTTTTAATCTGGATTGCAATGCCATCGCCCTGGACTTGCGCACGGGCCTGTTTCTGGATGCCGGCGCCATTGCTGCTATTCACCATCGACAGGTGGATTTCGTTGAAGATGTCATTCATCATAGCCATGAGACGTTTGCAGCAAAGGCGCTTCTTCTTCATCTGCGCCTGAATTATCAATTGACTGACCGAATGAAGTATTTTGTAAGCCGGCATCTTGAAAATGCCAGCCTGATGCATGAAGCGCAAAAAATCTTTCCAGGCCTGATCGTTCCGCCTATGAATCAGCGCTCTTCATTTATCGATTGATCCAATGGGTTTTGCCTATTCCTGCTAAGCTGGCCTTAAGCTTAAAAACATACACTATACTTTGACTAACGCCCTGTGTTGAAAAGAATCCCTTTTATTGCGTTTGCTCTGATGCTTGTCTTGTCTGGACGAGTGTGCCCCGCCTTGCGGCCAGGGGGAAATGAGCAGTACAAAACGCAATTGGAAAAAGCCGATTCATTACGTAATTCCGGATCGTCTGAAGAAGCGCAAAAAATTTATGAGTCGCTGCTTCCGCCGCTCCGGTCGCAGGGGGCCAGCCCGGACCTGGTATATACGCTCAACAACCTCAGCAATATCGCTACCATGTCCGGTCAGTATGAGCGCGCAGTGGGTCTTTCACGCGAGAGCGCAAATGCTTGCAAGAAAATGCAGGACAAAAAGTGTGAAGCCGAGGCGCTTGACGATGCAGGATTGGCGCTTTTGAATGCAGGCCGATATCAGGATGCCGCGGCAGAGATCGACGCAGGATTAAAGCTGGCGGAGCTGGCAGGAAACGCAGAAACCAAGGTGCTGATCCTGAACAACCTTGGGAATGTTTACTACTATGAGGCGAAATATTCAGAAGCGCTGCATGCGTATGAATCCGCCATGCAGGAAGTGGAGAAGGCGCGCGCGGAAGAGTGGGCCCCAACGTGGCGGCAGTTTACGCAATTGAATCTGGCTACGCTGTATCAGCGCCTGGGAAATGATCAGCGGGCCATCGCCGTTTATACCGACCTCATCGCTCATCCAACCAAACAACTTTCCTCGCGCGATGTAGCCCACATTGATGCAAACCTGGGGGCGCTTTACCGTCGTCTGGGGGACACAGAAGAAGCGCTTAAGCAATACAGTTATGCCGTGGAGTATTACACAAAAGAAAAGGACATTGATGGCGAGCTTGCCATTCTAAAGAACACTGGCATTGTTCTGGCGTTGGATCGGGGGCAGTTGCAAGCTGCATTGAAGGCTTTTGACCGTGTTCGTGATTTGGCAGTCCGGGTCAACAATAAACGGGAAGCCATGCAGGCGCTGCTTTATCGGGGTGAAACGCTGTATCGCATGGGCAAGCTGACGGAAGCAGAGAAAGAATTTCAGGCTGCCCTGGCTGCCGCCGAGCAGCTTGATACCGTGGAAGAGCAATGGAAAGCAGTGTATGCGCTGGGCCGCATTGCACTGGCCAGAGGACAGCAGAGTGATGCTGAGGGGAAATTCCGGGACGCAATTAAACGAATCGAAAGCCTGCGTTCCAAGCTGCAACTCTCACGGCTGAAATCTGATTTTCTGGCCGACAAGCGTGATGTATATGACGCGTTGATTAAATTGCTTCTCCAACGCAATGATGCTGCTGCCGCTTTTGAGTACATGGAGCGCAGCCGGGCGCGTGTCTTTCAGGACCGGTTTTTCGGCGGGAACTTGTCTTCTGATGCTTTAACGCTGGCATCCATTCAAAGCAGGCTTGATCCGCAAACAGCGCTGATCGAATTCTGGACTGGGGCGGAAGACGTAGCTGCTATCTGGGTTACAAAAAACTCCGCCGGAATCACCCAAAGCCATTTTTCCATGGATGATTTGAGCGCCTTTGAAAATGCCGTCTCGTCCCTTCCCGATAATCTGGGTAAGGATTGGACAACAGATTTTAAAAAGATCAGTGCTTTCCTGCCCCAAGGCATTGCTCCTTTGATGCAGGACCAATACAAGCACGTCATGATTGTTCCTGATGGGTTTTTAAGCCTTGTGCCCTTTGAATTGCTGCCGGCGGCTTCCGGGCAGCCAATTGTCGAAAGCCGGGACATTGCTTATCTGCCCAGCGCGGTTTTGCTGTTGCGTGGCGCACAGCAAAGATCAGCTTCCGTCAGGTTTCCGTGGCAGCAGCAGCTTGTGGGCTTTGGTGATCCTAATGTTGTCAATGGAGAGGATTCGCTAGATCCAGAGAGGCAGGGAACCAATCCCAGCCTGCTGCCGAGTTCGGCGGAAGAAATTCGCTCCATTGCGCGATTAAGCATTGGAAGAACGAAACTTTTTCTGGGACCGGAAGACCGCCAAAGCAGTTTCTTTGAATCCGCGCGGTCAGGCGCGGCTTTGTTGCATGTGAGCACCCACGCCGTAGCCGACATGGACGATCCTGAGCGCTCACGATTGTTGTTTTCACCGGATGAAAATGGCCAGCCGAACAATTATGTTTACCTTAAACAGCTCTATGACCTCGATCTTCGGGGCATGAGCCTGGCAACGCTTTCCGCCTGTGATACGGAACGGGGCCGGCTTGTTCCGGGCGAAGGGATTCAGGCATTCAGCCGCGCCCTACTGGCCGCTGGATCGCGCTCCGCGCTGACCACACTTTGGCGTGTCCCTGACCAGCCTACGGCGGAATTCATGCAGCATTTTTATTTCTACCTGCTTAAAAGACACAAATCTAAAGCAGAGGCATTGCAACTGACCAAGCTGGAATTTCTGCATTCCGGGACGGAGCTAAGTCACCCGCGATTCTGGGCGGCGTTTGTACTGAACGGAGAAGGGAAAGAGCCAGTGCCCCGGTTTATTCCCTGGCAGGCGCTGGCTCTGGTGATGTGTCTATCCGGAGTTGCGATCTTTGTTTACTGGCGGCTTGTTCTAAAGAAGAACGTTACCTAGCTACTCAACTTATTTAACTTTGAAGTGACCGCCCGTGGAATCCGCAATGGGTTTTCCCGATGCATCGAGTGCGGTCACCTTCCAATCGATTGGTTTTCCGGGGCGGATGCTGGCTTTCATTTCCGGGGTGAGCGCAAGAACATTTTGCGTTGAGGTTGCATTGGCTAAAGCAGTCTTGGCAGCATCGGTGAGTTCCACCTTGTAGCTTGCTGCTCCGGGATAAGCTTCCCACTGTAATGTTTGCGGAACCTGGTCAAGATCGCCCATGGGGGACATCAGGTGAAGCCCGCCACGATAAACGCCAATGCTGCTTACGTTATTGATCCTGGGCGGATATCCGGAGTGAGCAGAGTGATAGAGCGATACTCCCAGGCTGGCCACAATCGCGAGCGTGGCTGCTCCGGCAAGATACGGCACGCGAAACAGAGTCCGCCAGAATGAAGCCCGCGCTACAGGTTTTGCTGACGAGGCAACCTGCTGGCGCTGCAACTGGGCGGCAATCCATGCTACCGCTGCTCCTTCATTGGGCGATGGGGTAGAGGATTCAAAGCTCTTGAGCATGGAAAGCTCGGTCTGGCAGTGAGCGCAGCCGGAGAGATGAGCAGCCGCTTTTGCATCCGCCGAAGCATCTTCCGTCAGCTGTTCCAGAACCTCCAGAGGAAGACACTCTGGGGTGGCAGAAGCTGCCTGCTGCCACATCTTTAAAGTTTTTGTGTTATCGGCCATGTTGATCTCCTTGGGTACCCTTACGCTCTTGCTTTCCAGCGTTTCACTGCCCGGTCAAGTTTTCTCTTGGCGCTAACCAGATAAGCTTTTGCTCCGCTGGCGTTATCAAGATTGAGCATCCGGGTAATCACATCAAGGGGGATTTCTTCTGCGAAGTGAAGCGTGAAAACGGTCTTTTCTGTCTCTTCCAGTGTTTCATTAATAAGTTGGCGCGCAATATTTGCCTGTTGCTGTAACTCCAGGGATGCCAGCGGACTTTCTGTCCCTGTATCCGGGAGCGTCTCCATCACCATCTCGTCCGACTCCATTTCAGGGGCGCTGGAACGCGATCTGACTGCGTTGAGGCAGTGATTGCGAGTGATGGAATAAAGCCAGGTGGAAAACTTGGATTGGCCTTTAAAGTAAGGAAGGTTTTTATAAGCTTTAACGCAGATTTCCTGGGCCAGGTCAGCGGCTGATTCACGGTCGCCCGTAACCGAAAAGCACCACCGGGCCACCTTGATATGGTGGCGACCAAAAAGCTCGTTGAGGTACTGTTCCGCCGTGGTTTTGCCGGATTCGGCACGATACCGGGCGATCAGTTCCTCATCTGAAAGGTCCTCCCATCGCATTTTTGCGATTATAGCAACTGATTCTTCTTCAGTAATTTCCGGAGACGCCTGAACCAACACAGGCATTGAATCGATTTCAACTGAAGAATGACAACCGGCAGTATCTTTCAGGGTTCGATCCAGAGACTGATCTCCTCTTACCGGATACATTGAAGCCACAGTTGTCGGTTGGGCTGCCACTCGCAAGGTCCTTTCCTACTCATTGAATAAGACAAACCGCGCGCTCGGATGGAACAACTTTCTTCTTAGGGCTTCCAGCCGTCTTTTTTAAGTGCTCACTAATGTTTGCTTTGGATCTGTACCATCTCCCATTTTGGGGCTGCCCATTTTCCTTGTTCTGGTGCACTGCTGGCATTTGTCCAAAGCGTTAACGATCAAGAAAATACAAAGAACGCGACGGATTTCTTGCATCACTTTTGGCTGCAGCCCGGGCAGAGCTGCAGATAACTGGCCAACCTATAAAACAAGGAGATGTAAATGATGCGTAAAGAAACAATGCTGGTTATATGCCTGGGATTGGCGCTCCCAACTACTGCTGCCTTTGCTAAGGGTGGATCACAACCTGCAAAAAGTCCTGAAAAAAGCAAAACTGTACTGATCGCCAAAGGCAAGCCGGCTTCAGAACCGGGCGACGATCGTGGCGGCAACAACCCTGGGACTGGCGTAGATGACAATCACAACAACCGCCAGCGCGGCAAAACTCCTCCACCCGCGACTGCCTTGATCGCGAAGGGTAAGCCAGCTTCTGAGCCGGGCGATGACCGTGGCGGCAACAATCCTGGTACCGGCGTAGATGACAATCACAACAATCGTCAGCGTGGTAAAACTCCTCCACCGGCGACTGCGTTGATTGCCAAGGGCAAACCGGCTTCTGAACCGGGTGACGACCGTGGCGGCAACAACCCTGGGACTGGCGTAGATGACAATCACAATAATCGCCAGCGTGGTAAAACTCCTCCACCAGCGACTGCGTTGATTGCCAAGGGCAAACCGGCTTCTGAGCCGGGCGACGACCGCGGCGGCAACAATCCTGGAACTGGCGTAGACGACAATCACAACAATCGTCAGCGCGGCAAAACTCCGCCACCAGCAACTGCATTGATTGCCAAGGGCAAGCCTGCTTCTGAGCCGGGCGATGACCGTGGCGGCAACAATCCTGGAACCGGCGTAGATGACAATCACAACAATCGCCAGCGCGGCAAAACTCCTCCACCGGCGACAGCATTGATTGCCAAGGGCAAGCCAGCTTCTGAGCCGGGTGACGACCGTGGCGGCAACAATCCTGGAACTGGCGTAGATGACAATCACAACAATCGCCAGCGCGGCAAGACTCCTCCACTAACAACTGCAGCCTAAAACGCTTTATAGCTACATCACAGGGCCGGGTTATTCACTCGGCCCTTTTTTTAGAGGATTGAAGCAATGCGTTTTCGTTTTGGATGGTCCCTTATATTTGGTGCCCTGGTTTTTCTTACTGCTTTGAAACTGTCAGCGGAAGAGAAGCCATCAATTCAAGTCCCCCATGTGGACCACGCGCCGCAGTTGGAAGATTTCATCAATGGCAAGCCGCGCCAGGCTGAACTCAGGATCACGGACTTCAGGCAGCGTGAGCCCCGTGACGGCGCTCCGGCCAGCCAGCCGACAGAAGCCTTTATTTCCTATGACGACCGCAATCTTTATGTAGCGTTCGTCTGCAAGGCCAATCCGCGTACGATTCGCGCCCACATGGTGAAAAGAGAAGATATTGCCGGGGATGACTCGGTGAGCGTTTCCCTGGATACATTTCATGACGGGCAGCGGGCTTACGAATTTTTTGCCAATCCTCTGGGCATCCAAATGGATGGCATTACTTCTGAAGGCGTGGATGACGATGATTTCAGCTTTGATGCCGTATGGCAATCCAGAGGCAAGATTACCGCGGATGGCTATGTGGTGTTGTTCTCCATTCCTTTTAAAAGCCTGCGGTTTCACTCCCGCTCCCGCCGGGCTTCTACCTGGGGCATCGCTCTTGGGCGCGTGATTCCCGGCAATCGCGAGCTTTCGACCTGGCCTCTGCTCACGCAGAAGGTTGAAGCGTACGTTCCGCAATTTGCCTCCATGGAAAGCCCGGAGCATGCCCATTCCGCCCGCAACATGGAGTTCACGCCCTATGTGTTTGCCGCAGGCGAGAAGGCCCTGGATACAACAACTATCCCGGCCATAATGCAGACGCAGCCCACGTATCGCGGCGGCATTGATGCAAAAGTTGTGTTGCATGATTCATTCACGCTGGATGCAACAGTGAATCCTGACTTCAGCCAGGTGGAAACAGATGAGCCTCAGGTCACCACCAACCAGCGTTATGAGGTTTACTTTCCTGAAAAGCGGCCTTTCTTTCTGGAGAATTCTGATTTCTTCAACACGCCGGAAACGCTCCTGTTTACCCGCAGAATCATTGATCCGCAATATGGCGTGCGCCTGACCGGCAAGGTTGGAAACTGGAAAGTTGGTCTTCTCGCCGTGGATGATCGCGCTCCCGGCGTTCTGGAGCCGATTAACAGCTCTTTCTTCGGCCAGCGAGCAGAGAATTTTGCCGGCCGCATCCAGCGCTCATTCAACAATGGTTCAAACATCGGCGTCATGTTTACCCGCAGGCAATTCGGGGATACGTCCACAACTCTGGCATCAGCGGATATGCGGCTTAAGCTGGGCCAGAATTGGGTGTTTACCGGGCAATATATGCAAAGTGGAGTGCTGGCCGGCAATGGCCAGCCGCTTGAATTTGCCAAGGCCATTTATGGATCGCTCAAGTACACCGGCCGTAAATTCAATTATTCAACCACCTATCAGGACCGCGACCCGTTGTTCGCCGGTGATGTGCTTGGCTTCTTTACCCGCACGGACATTCGCAGCCTTAACCAGAATGTGAGTTATCTATGGCGCCCTGAAAACGGAAATCTCACCAGCGTTGGGCCGGCTTTTTCTGCAAATGCTGTTTATGACCATGAAAATGTTTTGCAGAACTGGTATGCGGACCTTCCATTGCAATTTAATTTTAAAGGGCCCACCAGCTTCAGCTTTGGCCGGAGTGAATACTTTGAGCGCTATCTGGGAACCGGATTTCGCAAAAACAGCAGCTATGCTACTTTTTCCACGCACAAGCTGCGCATCGTAGGCTTCAGCGCCTCTTATGCCCAAGGGCTGGACATCAACTATTTCCCGGCTGCGGGCGTGCCTGCATCGCTGGGGAATGCGATTGATGCCTCTGCTGCGCTTTCATTTAAACCGGGTAAACACCTGCAATTTGAAGAGAAATACATTCTGAGCCGTCTTGGCAGCATTGCTCAACGCGGGGTGATTTATGAAAACCATATTGCCCGCTCCAAGCTGAATTATCAGCTTACCCGGCCACTTTCTTTCCGCCTGATTGTGGACTACAATGGGCTTGCCGGTAATCCGCTGATCGCGGATTTTGATCCCGCGCGGCACTTCAGCTATGACTTTCTCATGACCTATCTGGTGCATCCGGGAACGGCAATTTACATCGGCTACAACGACAATTATCAAAACCTGGTGCTTGATCCAACCAATCCGCTTAGCTTTGTGCGCACCACGGATTTCACCCATCTCACGTCACGGCAATTTTTTGTCAAGCTCAGCTATGCATTCCGGTTGTAGCAGATTCGCATAGCTGCGAAACAGGCGCCGGCTCTGCCCGCTGGCGCCTGTTTTATTCCCCGCGCGGATGCCGGAAGACAACAGTTTTGGGCTGTTAAAATACAGCTTCACCAATTCCTTTTAACTGGAGCCACTATGCCGCAAGTTCCACTCACGGACAAGGAACGCGCCATGCTACTGGGCACCGCAACGCAGGCGCTTGAACACGCCTATGCGCCTTATTCCAACTTCCGGGTGGGAGCTGCGCTGATTACAGATGATGGCCGCCTCTTTACCGGCTGCAATGTGGAGAACGCTTCTTATGGATTGACCATCTGCGCCGAACGAGCTGCCATCTTCCATGCTGTCCGGGAGACAGAAGGGAAGCTGCGGTTGCGCGCGCTGGCCGTGGTGAATGCGAACCAACGGCCCTGCTCACCTTGTGGCGCCTGCCGCCAGGTGATTGCCGAATTCGGCGCGAACACGGTTGTGATCTATCGTGGCCAGGAAGATTACACGGAAGCCACGATCACGGAGTTATTGCCGGAGACGTTCCGACTTTCATAGGGCCGGGTCGCAATACGACTACGTATGCGGGCAATTAATATCCAGTCCAACCTGCGCGGGATCTACCACCAAGGCGGATGCCCTCCCAAACTGGCCCAATGATTTACTAGAAATAAAAAATCTCTTTGACAGATATTTAATCCCACAGGGAAGCGGCATCCTTACTCCTTCAAAATGCGTGTCCTGTTTTGTTCGAGCATAGTCATTGCCCGTTTATAAAGAAAAGTTTCTTGGCAGAAAAATGCGGGAATAAAAGCCGGACTTTATGGTTATTACCAGCGAGGAATGGATGTCCGGCCGGTCAACATTCTCCAATTTAACTTCAAGGAGAAAGTTACAATGAAAAACGCCTTTATCCGCATTCTTGCTCTTGCCACGCTGGCAACATCCGTTTCAGGTTTTGCAGCTACAAATGAAACCAAGCATACTGACACTCCGGCGAGTCAGACGAACTGTGCTATAGAAAAGCAATCCAAAAAACACAAGCAAACCAAGCCAGACGATAACAGCCAGGAAAACAAGGACTTTAATCGCGTGCTGCTGGGAATCTATGGATAACTTTTGCGGTTTGGCTGGGCAGCAGCGCAGGCTGCTGCCTATTTTTTATGGCAGATGAATGAGGATGACCGCTGATAAAGATTGCGAAAATGCCAATTTGAAGATCCAACATTTCAACCGCAAAGGACGCGAAGAGCGCAAAGAAATGGCGGTCATCAGATCATTACCCGACATTGCGCGTAATTGGGAAGGAAAAATCTTACTGCTGATTTACGCGGGCGGGGCTGGCGTATGTCGAAATTCCAATGATGAGCACCTGAAAGTTCGACGCATATCAACGAGAGGCAGAAGCAGCATCAGCAATGGCGGATTCCTTGATTTCGCCCAGGGCCCGTTGTCCCTTGAACCATTGGAAGACGAAGAATCCGTGTATGCCGAAGGCCCAGATGGAAAATGTGACGATGAGAGGGAGCATATCGGCGACATAGAGGACCGCACCGGCCCAGAAAGCCCAGCGATGGCCTTTACGGGCGGCAAAACCTAGTCCGACCATGGCTAGCACCCAGGCAGAGCCAGCGGCGCGCAGCAGCCATGGGTATGTCCGGACCAAATCTCTTCCGTAAAGAGGCAGAAGATCAATGAATCCAATATTCACAAAGCCGTAGATCCGCACAAGAAAGAGGCCGGTGCCAAGTCCGGCCAGACCAGCAGCGATGAAGAAATACATAGCGTAGGTCTGAATATCACTACGGAGTTCTGCTCGGTGCGATTCTTTCGCGGCTGCGTATTCTTCATTAGAACGGCCTGCGCCGACGTTGAGCGTTTGCATAGCGCGGTATCATGCACCAGATAGGCGAGGGAAGCAATGAAAATCGCCGACAGCGCGTGTTATTGGAAATTAAATCAAAAACTTACCACTGATCAACACAGATGAACATGGAATTAATTGGACAATTGCTTGGGTGATCTACAGTAAATTACAGACCGCAGCTAACGGCAGGGAGCCAGAATAAGAATTGCACGAAGCAAGACAGATAAATCGTAAACCGCTTAATTTCTGGAGTGTCTCGAATATTCGGGCAGGCTTGGCGCATTGCCAAACAGTTTTACTCCAGCAATGAAATGTAAAACTAGACCGCCAATAATCACAGGTATTAAGAGCCAATAGACGCTTCGTAGCCGATCTATCCATTCTTTCTCGGCTGGGGTGATGTAAACAGTTCTGCCATGATTTATTAATGGCTCACTGTGTGTGGTTGTGGGCTCTTTCGAACCGTTCTTCACCGCTTTTCCATTGGCATAAAATGAAAGAACTCCGAAAACCCATATCAACAGGAAACACCCTGTAAAGATGCCGCGAGCAACTTTTTTCCACTGAACTTCAACCGGCACAGGCAATTCAGAAAAGACAGGAATTTCCTCTCCTGACCGACATATGATGTGGCAGTTCATTAGAAACTCAGTGTTGGAAGTTGTAACAATCCTTAGGGCATTCAGGACGCTAAATGTGCCGATCCCAATTCCCGCTAGATACCACGGCAATATCTGTGGCTTTGGCGGAGAAAGCGTTGGGGAGGCTGCTAACAGAAAAAAAGTGATAGCAGCGATTGTAAGGATGGCATTGAAAGCATTTTTGCCACTGATTCCCGGCCAGCGCCAGTTGTTTTGTTTGCGGTGCTTAAGGGAGACTGCCGCTAGAACCACTACCAGTATGAGAGCGGCACCTACTTCCTGAGTATAGGAAAGCCCAGACTGGGCAGCCATCATCATTACCATCATGGAAATGTGGTAAATGAAAAGGAGGCGGTAATCGAGGGACATGTCTTTCCATGTCCTTGGATAATGGTAATTGAACATTGGTAGGTCGTGGAAAATCTTACCATTGCCTCACGACAATGACGCAAAACTTTAAACGACGCGCGGCGCCGCTCTTTGATTGTTACAATATCTCTCATCCAAAGCAGCTTATTGCTCACAGAAAAGGTTCCTAAGACGCATGCATCGTTGGTCAAAACTGTTTATTCCCACGTTACGCGAGGCCCCGGCGGATGCCGAGGTTGCCAGCCACAAGTTTCTGGTCCGCTCGGGGTATGTCCGGCAATTGGGCGCGGGCATCTATTCCTATCTTTTTCTTGGCCAGCGATCGATATTGAAAATCATTGATGTGGTGCGCGAGGAGATGAACAAGATTGGGCAGGAATTCCTGCTGCCGGCGCTCCATCCGCGCGAGCTGTGGGAGCAGAGCGGCCGATGGCAGGTGATGGGCGAAAACATGTTTCGCCTGAAAGACCGCAAAGGCGCGGACCTGTGCCTGGGCATGACGCATGAAGAGGTGATGACGGACATTGCCCGAAAAGAGCTCCGCAGCTACAAGCAGCTTCCGCAGATCTGGTATCAGATACAGAACAAATTTCGCGATGAACCACGGCCCAAGTCGGGGCTGATCCGCGTGCGCCAGT
>DASRCD010000680.1:0-2805 GCA_035653315.1 Candidatus Angelobacter sp. | reverse complement strand
CCACGCCTTGCGGTCTCTGTCCCTGGCCGCCTTGATAAGGCCTTGATCCCGGAGCGCCTTGCATGGGCGGTCTTCCGCCTGGCATGCCTTGCGGCGCCATGGGCGCTGCCGGACGTTGCGGCGGAGGCGCGGTGTACACGGGGCGCGGCCCGGTCTGCGGCGTAATCATTCTGCGCTGCGGAACAATCGGCTGGTTCGGCACTGGCTTTGGCGGCTGTGCCGGCGTGGCTGATGCCGCGGGAGGATTCGCTGCAGCAGCGGGCGGATTTGCTGCCGGTGGCGTATTTGCTGCCGTTACAGGCGGAGTGGTTTGCGGTTTTTGCTGAGCAGCCGAAGGCGGCACAACTGTCGCAGCAGGCGGATGCGCCGGTGGCGTAACAATCACAGCCGGTGGCGCGGCAGGTTTTTCTGCTGCGGGCGCGGGCGGAGGCGTCACAATCGCTGCTGGTGGCTTCACCACAGCAGGAGGCGGCGTTACCACAACGCTTTCCGGCGCTGGCGCTGCTGGTTTTGGCGCGATGACCGTGGGCTTTTCCGCAACCGGGGCCGCTGGAGGCGCTGCCGCCACGGGCGGTTTCACCACAGGCGCAGGAGGAGCCGCGGGCCTGGTGGAAGCAGCCACAGGCGGCCTCGCAGGCGCAGATGGCGGCTGGTTTTGCTGCTGTTCTCTCTGTTGCAACAGCTTCATTACGTCGCCGGGTTTGGAGATCTTGGAAAGGTCGATCTTCGGCTTCATCTCCGTTGAAGACGCCTTTTCCCGCGATGCAGAGCCGGATTTAGCGGCGAAATGCTTGCGCACCCGTTCCGCTTCATCCTCCTCAATTGAGCTCGAGTGGGTTTTCTTCTCAGTCACGCCCACTTCCGGCAAAACGTCCAGAATTACTTTGGCTTTTACCTCAAGCTCTCTAGCCAGATCATTGATTCGAATTTTCATCCGCTCCGTATTTCCTCCAGGTACTCTCTTCTACGCGATCATAATGACCTCACGGTTTTGACTTTACGCGCATTCCCGCGCGTCAATCTCATTCCGATGGTTCTTGTTGCAAGTGTTCTTTCTCTTCAGTTTCCAGTCCGGTAATATCCCTTTCCGGATTGGTTCCAGTCGTATCGGTTTCAGCCGCTCCAGCTTCCGCCACCTGCGGCTCTTCCGCCGCAGCGCTTTCCTGTGCTGCTGGTTCAGCAGCCCCATCGCCGGCTTCAACTACAGGTGTTTCACCGGTCTCAGAAGGCGCGGCAACGGCAGGTGTTTCCAGGCTGGCGAAGTAATTATTTACCGCAACGCTGATTTTTTCCACTGTCTTCGGCCCGACGCCCGGAACTTCTTCCAACTGCTCCGGAGTCATGTCTGCCAGCGCTTCAACCGTGGTAATACCGGCTTCCGCCAGTTTGCCGATCAGCATCTCGCCCAGGTCGGTAACCTTTTCCAATGGAGTGGTGGCCTGGCTGACCATGGACTCCATCTGCTGCTCCACTTCCTGGCGCTTCTCTTCTTCGCTCTTGATATCAATCTTCCAACCCAGCAGCTTGGCCGCCAGCCGCACGTTCTGGCCTTTCTTGCCGATGGCAAGTGAAAGCTGGCTATCGTCCACCACAACCTCAAGATGCTTGTCAGAAGGATCAATCACCGTTACTCGGCTTACTTTCGCCGGCTGCAAGGCTTTTTCTGCAAACGTGACAGGGTCTTCGTGGTATTCAATGATGTCGATTTTTTCTCCGCGTAATTCGCGGATGATCGACTGCACGCGCATACCTTTCATGCCTACGCATGCGCCCACCGCATCCACGTCCTTGTCACGCGACATTACGGCAATTTTGGTACGCTCACCGGCTTCGCGCGCAATTGCCCTGATCTGCACCGTACCATCATAAATTTCCGGCACTTCCGTCTGGAACAGGTTCTGCACCAGCTCAGGCGCTGCGCGGGAAACCACCACCGCCGGCCCTTTGGAATTTTTATCCACGCGCACCAGCACGGCGCGAACACGCTCACCCACTGAGAATGATTCAAGCCGCGACTGCTCTTTCTTTGACATGCGGGCTTCCGCCTTGCCAATGTCAAGAATCACGTCCGGCCCTTCAATGCGCTTTACCGTGGCATTCAGCACTTCACCCACGCGGCTGATGTACTCGTTGTAAACCGTGTCCCGCTCAGCCTCGCGGACCTTTTGAAAGATAATCTGCTTGGCGATTTGCGCGGAGATGCGGCCCAAGCCTTCCTTTGACTTCAGGAAGCGCACCTCGCCCCCGACCTCGGCGTTGGGGTCGATGGCTTTGGCCTCCTCCAGTGAAATCTGCAGTTGCGGGTCTTCAATGTCATCTTCTGAGGGCAGAATGCTTTTCACTGCATACACGTGAATGTCGCCAGTTTCTTTGTTCAGTTCGCCCTTCAGGTTTTCCTGGCTCTTTTCTTTCTTGCGCGTGGCCGCAACAATAGCGTCTTCCACCGCGCTTACCACAATTTGCGGATCAATGCCTTTTTCCCGGCTCAGAGCATCAATGACGTTGTAAATCTCGCTTGCCATAAAATTTATGTTGTTCCTATAATTCCGATCTCGAATTTTCTCTTACTACGCCCCTGCCGCAGTACCCTAAATTACGATTCCAAAGCTTTTGGCAATTCAGCCACTCACTCGACTCTATATTTCCGGGACAAGGTTGGCCTTCTCCACATTCACCAACTCAATTTCAATCTTCTGCCCTGCCTGCTGCGTCTGGCCAGGTTTTGGTTTCTTCTTGCCCGTCAACTCCAGCATCAACCTTCCATCCTGAAAGCTTTCCAGCTTACCTTCATAATGGCGGTTGCCA
>DASRCD010000679.1:0-4976 GCA_035653315.1 Candidatus Angelobacter sp. | reverse complement strand
GTGCGCATTTTCGGATCATCCGCAAACTGCTTTACATCAAGAGCATCTCCTTCATGGCCCTGGGGCGCTGCATTATGAAAAGCAGGAACGTCTTGCGTGGTTGTTGTTTTGTCATCAGCGCCATTCATTTTTACGCCCTGGATAGTCGCCAGAACGAGCCAGATAAGAACTGTGCAAGCTTTCATGATGCCTTTAGCCTCCATTTGCCATTTCTGAATAATTATTTTCTATTGCTATAGAAATACGCTGCTTCACCACCGCTTAGTCGTCACCCTGGGCCGCTGTTTCTGAAAGCAGGCCCGCTTCGAGTAGCTGTTTGGCATTCATATCAGCTGCGGTGTGAAGTTGCGCTTCGAAAAGACGTTTATAAACGCCATCATTGAAATACAAATCATGATGGGAGCCCTGCTCCACTACCCGGCCTTCCTGCAGAACAAAGATTCGCTGCACCAGAAGAATTGTTGAGAGGCGATGGGTAATCACGATTACGGTTTTGGTCGCGACCAGAGGCGCTATGTTTTCGTATAGAGCCACTTCTGACTGGGAGTCCAGAGAGGCAGTAAACTCATCGAGCACCCAAATTTTGGGATTGCGAAGAAGCATTCTTGCCAATGCCAGTCTCTGACGCTGTCCGCCAGAAAGCTGCACTCCCCTGGATCCAATCCGGGTTTGATATCCCTGAGGAAGACCTTCAATGAATGTATGCAGGTGGGCAGCTTTGGCAGCCGCAACAATCTGGTCACGCGATACTTCCTGATTGCCGAAGCGGATGTTTTCTTCAACAGTGTCATTGAAGAGAAAAATTTCCTGTGACACCACGCCTATATTGCTTCTCAGGGTCTCCAGATCAAACTGTTTTACGTCACAACCATCCACCTGAATCTGTCCCTGATCAGGGTCATAGAGCCGGCACAGCAAATTTACAATCGTGCTCTTTCCGGCCCCGCTTGCGCCGACAATCGCAATTTTTTCCCCTGCTCTGATTTCCATGCTCAAATTCGTAACAGCATTGGAAGACCGATTGGGATAACGGAACGTCACATCATCAAAGCAGATGTTGCCTGCTAACGGGAGTAGCTGCGCGCTGGCATGGCCTTCAGCCGGAGCAGTTTGCAGATCAAGGTATTCCGCAATGCGCTGGGCTGAAGCCAACCCGTTGTAAATTTCCACTCCGCGGTTAGCCAAAGACTGGACGGGCGCGTAAAACCTTACTACATAGAGATAGAAGGCGAATAAGCTGCCGATGGTGAGGCTTCCGGCTATGACCAGGCGGCTGCCCAGCCAGATCACAAGAATGGAAGGCACGGCAGTAAGGGTGCTGATGATAAATAGCGAAACAAATTTGTAACGCACACTGCGCAGCCCTGCGGAAATTAATTCTTCGCCGAGCCTGTGGTGTTTCTGCTCCATGTATTTTTCTTTGTTAAAAAGCTTCACCACATGGATGTTTGCAAAAAGCTCCTGGCAGAAATCCAGCAGAAATACATCTCTGTCTCGCACATCAAGGGCCAATATGCGTTGACGCCGCCCCATAAGATGCATTGATAGCCAGATCATGGGAATAAACATCAATGCAACAATGGCGAGCCTTACATTCAGATAGAAAAGAAAACCGGCAATGCCGATGATCTGGACGGTCTCACTGACGGCGCCCAGCACTGTATTCACAAGAACGCTATAGACGCGCGTTACATCCGTACGCAGCCTGCCTACAATTTCTCCCAGCCGCGTGGAAGTAAAAAAAGACATGGATTGACGCTGCAGGTGGGCCAACAGTTGATCGCGAAGATCACAGATGATCCAGTTTCCCGCCCATTCATGCAGATAATCCATGATCCTGCTGGTCAATCCGATCACGACCAGAACGCCAATCAAGCCCAGCGCTACAAGATTGATATAAGTAAAGTTTTTTGTCTTAATGCCGGTATCAATGATGTATTTCACCAGCACCGGAGGCAGCAGTGTCAGCAGGGAACTTATGCTAAGCAGTATGAACGCAAGGATGTACTTTCCCGCATAAGGGCGGAAATAAGGCAGGAATCTCCGGACAAACTCTCTTAGAGGCATGCAGCCGCTCCCCTCAGATTGTCCATCAATTGCGGAAAGGAATGCGCACCGGTAAATTTGTTCGTTCGGTTCAGCCGGCCTGCATATTCTGGAAAGACCCGCTGCTCATTTATCCGATGTTGAAGCAGCAGCGCATTCTGCGCCCGCTTACAATGCGTCATTTCAAGGCTCGTGGCAAATTTGCTGGCCACCATTCCGAGACACAAGGATACCATCGCCCTTGTGCCTCGGTTTGGAGGGAAAAATGGTGCAATTAGCAGAAGCAGCATCCGCAGATCGTCTGTGTCGGCGACTGCACTACTTCTGTTGATAGCGGATCAGCGCCGCTGACTTCCAACGCTGGTTCGACATAAGATGAATCTTGGTTCGATACCTTAGGATCTACCATGGTTTGCCTCCTTTCCTCAGAGATAAGTTTCAAACTTGGTTTGCACTGCAGGGACAGTTAACTGGCTTGAGTAATCTGTATAAGTCCCTGATTGACCAGTTGTCCGGCGTTGCTGGCAAGGGCAATATCAGCACATCCTCCAGCAACTTTGCCCACCGGAGAATCCGGGGAGAACTCCCGGCCGCGTGACAGCAGGTCCGCAGTGGTTATCATGCAGGCCTCTGAAACGGGAGCTTCCATGTGATTTTCCTGGTTGAAGCCACGGGTGGCCGCGCATGGAACACATTCCTGGCTGTTAGAGCAGGTCCCGCAACGCTTGGGCTTGTAATTGGTGATCATGTGGCGCAATTCATTGCGCCAGGGCGATGCCCATATTTCTTCAAACGTATTCTTTTTGAGATTGCCCAGGCTGGCATTGTTAATTACGTTGCATGGATAAATATCTCCATGCGCGGTGATTCTGCCTTTGCCACGGGCAGCTGTGCATGCCACGGTTGGATTCGGTGGCTTGGTAATTCCGGCCTTGTGCAGTTCAGCCATCTGCCAGACGGAGATGCCAAGAGTCAAAGGCTCATTCGACCCATTCCGGTTTGGCATCAAGGTCCCGTCAATGTCATAGTCCGCGCCCAGAGATTTGGCAAAATCGCGGAAGCGGAATGCATCTTCATAGTTTACTTGTTGAACAACATTGACCAGCCGTACCGGAATACCCCGCTCAATCAGGAACTTTGCCGCATTGATGCTTTTATTGAAGGTGCCTGGCTTTCTGGTTACTTTTTCATGGATTTCCGCCGTGGTTCCATAGACGCTGATTTGCACGCACTCAATAAAGTATTTGCTCAGGCGGTCCGCCATTTTTTCATCAATGAAATTGGCGTTGGTGAACAGTTCAAAAAGAAAACCGCGTTCCTGGGTGTAAGCAATAATATCGAGGAGGTCGCGCCGGAGGAAGATTTCGCCGCCAGTTAAAACAACTTCAGGGCATCCATGTTTTTCGAGTTGGTCAAGGTAGCTGCAGACTTCGGAGAAGGGTAAAATATCGGTTTTGCTGAAATCCAGATAACAATGCTGACATCGCAGGTTACATGGGATCAGAAGGTCCAGCCATGTCCTGAACAGTACATGATTGTCAAAGCAAATGTTCCAGAGCTTTCCGTTGGTATTACAAGGTTCTTCTTTGACCATGGCGGCCCGTTCAGCATTTGAAATATGCTCACCGCCCTGAATGTCGACAATCTGGCGTTCCCACAGCTGCTGAAAGAAATTGTTGAGACTTGCTATCACTTTTTCACGCGGAGCTTTAAACTCCGACTGAATCGCTTCAATGATGCCCTCAACCGTTTTTCCTTCTTTCAAAAGATGCCATATCTTGCGGCTAATTCCACCAAACAGCCACACCTGGCTTTTCTGCTGCTGAATCAGGCATAGGTTTTCGCCGATATGCCGAGTCCCAATGTATGGTCGAATTACAGGAATCAACGGAGTAGCACCCGACATAAAAGCCCCCTTATGATTGAATGGTTTGAAGTTGCTGTTGGTGTAATTCAGCGTAATGGCGAGGAATTGGAGCACAATGCTGCAAGTGTCCGGTTTCAAGATAGGACATTGCAGGGCAGCGTTGACATGATGGATTCAAGCTACAGCTTGGGCATTCCGATTCTTCTTCAAAAACTTTGCGGAAGTCCAAAAACGGAGTGTCATACCAAACTTCCCGAAGTTTCTGTGTTTTCAGGTTCCCCAGTTTGAAGTCAGTGAGCCATTCGCAGGGACTCACGCTGCCATCCGGAGCAATTGCCCCGCGTACGTGGCCTGGCTGGCACTGCTTGAGTTCCGTGCTGCCATGCGAACAGGCTGAGTCTGGGCGGGTCGCCAGTAATTGGGAGTATTGCTCATCTGTCAAAATCTGAACCAGTGGCGAATCATCCCGGTTGGTTTTTGGGATCAGCACTCCTGAAGTCACAATGTAACGGACGCCAAGCCCCTGCATGTCCTGCTCAAATTTTGGGATGCCATCAAAATTGTCACGCATAGTGACAAACTTAGCCATCACGTTGAATTTGGCCGCTTTTAGCAGGTTAAGTGCCCGCAGCGTATTTATATAAGCGCCGGGACGGCGGGCAAGCTTGTCATGGATATCAGAAGTTGCGCCATAAAAACTGACCTCTGCCATTTGTACAAATGGGCGTATAGGCTCCAGCTTCTGCATCATGGCTTCATTGATCAAAGAACCATTCGTATTGATCAGGATGGAGAAGCCGAGATCGCAGGCAGTCTGCATCAATTCCAACGCATCTTTCCGGACAAAAACCTCGCCGCCTGTAAAAGTCACTGTGTGGCAACCCAGTTCTGCCAATTGCGCCAGAGCAGACTGCCACTGTAACGTGGACATCTCTGTCTCGGCCCCAGTGTGGGTGGCGTTGTAACAATGCACACAGCGGAAATTGCAACGATAGGTCAATTCCAGGTGCATTTTCTGGATATAAGAATTTTTCCAGTACAACTGCTCAATGCGATCGCGAAT
>DASRCD010000678.1:0-8140 GCA_035653315.1 Candidatus Angelobacter sp. | reverse complement strand
TCACGCAGATGTGCGTTTCCATGCCGCAGAGCAGCAATGTGCTCCGGTTCTGGATCTGCCCTATTGCTGAACAATAATCACTGTTGCTCAAACAGCCAAACTCCAGCTTATCAATCGGCTTCATCTCAGGCAGCATCATGCTGATTTCGTCAATTGTCTTGCCCAGCCCTTTTTGATATTGCGTACTCACAAGCACAGGCAGGTCCAGGATGTTTGCCAGGCGAACGAGTAGTTGCGCATTCCGCACCAGCCGCTCTTTTTCAAAAATCGGCGGCAGCAATTTCTCCTGAATATCGATGATGGCAAGCGCGCATTCTTCAGGGCGCAGCATGCGGCGGGCAGCTTCAGAATGTGAAATGGTTTCGATAGGAGTGGTGACCATGATTGAAATTGTACATCCAACAGTAAAGGACTCTACTGACCAAAACAGGCCATCAATCCGGCAAAGATCAAAATGCTATGGTGTATAAATTTCCATATTATGCATTCTCAAACATGCTCGTCTTGGAGCGGGATTGCTTCTCGCTTGGAGTTTGTGGTGCTTTGCTGCCACGCCGTGGTTTGCCAGTTGTCTTTAACCACTGCCCCTTTTATCCATGGAGGCAGTTCCAGGCGCAGGTAATGGGCCAGTGCCAGCGCATAAGGCTCATAGAGTTCGCGCAGCCGCTTCATCTCCGTCAGGGCGCCATCGCCATCCGCCAGCTCAAATCCGGATATGCTAAGCTGCTGGCGCATTTCGGCCAGGGCTTGCGGAGGAAGCCGGTTTATTGCGCCATCTTTATCTGGAGGCGCGCCAAAGACCTGGCTCAGGTCCACCAGCGCATGCCGCGCAATGGCAAATGTCATACGCGCTTGATATTGACACATGCCTTCCAGTCCAACCATCGCCAGAGCACACACATCCAGGATGGCCGTGAGCGAAGCAATCCATGACTGATTGTCATGCTGTGAGCGGAAGTAGGCCAGCACGGGGTAAGAAAGGTGGCTTTCCATTAAATCCGCCGACCATACCTCCCAATCTTCCAGCAGCTCCGTAAGAGCTTCCATACCATGCACACCTGTTTGCCGGCGTAGCATTTCATACGCGGTAGGCGGAGATCCCGCGCGGGCGTCAAGCAGGGAAATTGTCACTTCACGCCGGGAAAATGCCTGATATAGAACTGGCAGATAACCAATCACCAGCGCCAGATAACCAAAGCCAATACCCGCTTCTAAAACCGTAATGAATCTGGACATGGAGGAGGCAGGTTGAATATCGCCTAATCCCAAAGTGAACAGAGTTGTGCCGCTCAAATAGAGCGCGTTGCCCAAATCACTGGAAACAAGTGCGCCTGTCAGCTTGTCATGCAGGCCGTAATGGATCAATCCAAAGCCAAAAACCAGCGTAATTGCCCAAAATGCCAGTAACAAAAGCAGGGAAAGCGGCCCATAATAGCTCAGCATGGAATCGCGTTTCTTTTTGTTTTTGCGCAGGCTGGCCATTCCTACCCAGGGTCTCCACGTTGCACGATAGAAAAACCGTGTCAGCCGGAACTGCCGGGTCACGCGCCGGGGAAGCACAATGGTTTCAAACGTTTCCCATAGCACCATAAGAATGAGCAGCACGCCGAGGATGACAGCAAATATTTTCAGCAAAGTGAATCTCCGCAAGCACTAGATTATCTAAAATGCAGCAAGAACACAGCTTTTAAACTCGGAGCAGCCAAAAGGACCTCAGTGAAATCGCTCTTGCATCTGCTGGTAAATCATCCTTATCTCGTCTTGCTGATTTCAGGACTGCTGGAGCGCATTGGCGCGCCATTGCTGTTTTCACCCGTTCTGGTTGCCGCGGGGAGTCTTGCCGCCGCGGGACAAATGCGCTTTGATGCCGCTGTCTGGATCGCCCTTATTACCTGTTTTCTTGGCGATACGTTCTGGTATGAGCTTGGCCGGAAAAAAGGCAACTCCGTTCTTTCCATGCTCTGCCGCGTCTCTCTTGAGCCAGATAGCTGTGTGCGGCGGTCTAAAGTGTTTTTTGAAAAAGGCGCAAACCGGACACTCTTTCTCTCCAAGTGGATCCCCGGAGTTTCTCATGTGGTCCCGGCGGTTGCCGGTCTTTCAGGAATTGAGCGCCAGCACTTCTTTTTTGTGAACCTTGCCGGCTCTGTGTTTTGGATCATCGTTTTAATGCTTGCCGGCTACCTGCCTGTGGAACATATTCACGTGGCTTCGGCCGTCGCTCCCATTTTGTTTGAAGCCAGCCTGGTTTTGCTTGCCGCCAATGTGGTCCTTAAATATATGCAGCGGCGCAAATTCCTGAATGAGCTTTATCAATCACGCATTACACCGGAAGAAGTCCGCCAGATGATCGATTCAGGGGAGAGAATTGTGATTCTTGATTTGCGTCACCCGCTTGATTCTGTTGCCGATCCGCGCACGCTTCCCGGGGCCATCCGCGTATTGCCGGAAGAGGTTACCAGCCGCGCCAGCACCTTGCCCAAAGATGAAGAAATCATCCTCTACTGTACTTGACCCAATGAAGCTACCAGTGCCCGTGTGGCACAGCAACTTCAGAAAATCGGGATCGTCAGGGTACGCCCTCTACAAGGCGGGTTTAATGGCTGGAAAGAGCTGGGCTATCCCCTGGCGGAGCCTGCGGATGTGGCTTGGAACACCGCTTCACTTTTAAACTGAAAACATCGTGCAGCTCTCCTCTATATAATAGCGGCCACCGAACGAATTCCATTTTGGACTGTAGCATAAGCTACAGATGTTTTGGAGGAGCCGGTTGAAATCACTTTGCAGTATTGCCCTTATCTTTATTCTTGCCAATTTTAGCTTCGCACAACGTAACTTTCAGCAAGCCCCCGGCTATTTACCGCAACTCACAACGGAACTTAAGCAGTTGCAGGAAGCAGCGTTAAAGAGCACGTATGCCTGGGACCAACTGGCTCATCTTACAAACAGCATTGGCCCGCGTCCTGCTGGCTCAATACAGGCCAACTTTGCAGCGCAATATGTTGCCGGTGAACTGCGCAAGCTGGGGCTTGACGTGAAGCTGGAAAAAGTTATGGTGCCGCATTGGGTGCGGGGAGAAGAAACCGGGGCTCTGGTCGAGTTTCCCGGCATGGCTCCCGGCACAACGCAAAAAGTTGTGCTCACGGCGCTTGGCGGAAGTGTTGCTACTCCTACTCAGGGATTTACAGCGGGAGTGGTGGTTGTAAATAACTTTGATGAACTCACTGCCCTTGGGAAAGAAAAAGTTGCCGGAAAGATTGTTCTGTTTAATTACAAATTTGATAAGCAGCTTGCCGCCACTGGCCACGGCGGCGCGGCTTACGGAGAAGCTGTTATTTATCGCGCCCTTGGAGCCAGTGCTGCGGCAAAACAAGGCGCAATTGCGGCCCTGGTGCGTAGCGTTGGCGGGGCGGATTACCGAATCCCGCACACCGGGGCCATGATCTACCAGAAAGACGCGCCGCAAATTCCCACCGCAGCAGTTACCGCTGAAGACGCGGACATGCTCGCCTACCTGACTCAGCATGGGCCGGTCCGCATGCATCTGGTGCTTACGCCGCAAAAATTGCCTGATGTTGAATCCTACAATGTGGTGGCGGACATAAAAGGCAGTGAACTGCCGGACCAGGTTGTTATCGTTTCCGGGCATCTTGATTCCTGGGACCTCGCCACTGGGGCAATCGACGATGGCGCGGGCGTGGTTGTTGCCATGGAAACAGCCAATCTGGTGAAGCAGCTTGGTCTTCATCCGCGCCGTACCATTCGCGTGATTGCCTGGATGAATGAAGAATTTGGCGGTTCCGGCGGACGCGCCTATGCTGCCGAGCATAAAGCCGATATTGCCAATCACTTTGCCGCCATTGAAAGCGACCTGGGCGCTGGCCATCCTACCGGCTTTCGCATGTCGGCCCCGGCTACCAACTTGCAAATACTCCAACCTACTGCGCGTGTTTTACAGTCAAGCGGAGCCGGGATGATGCAGACCTCAGACGACACGGAAGCCGATATCAGCCATTTGCTCTCTTTAGGCGTACCTTGCTTCGGCCCCATCCAGGATGAACGCTTCTACTTCAACTACCATCACACGCCCGCCGATACTCTGGATAAAGTGGTGCCGCGCGAATTACAGGAAAATGCCGCCGTTATGGCAGTGCTGGCCTATTCTCTGGCCAACCTGTCCAAAGATCTGGAGCGCCCAGCCCCGAAACCAGCGCCAGAGTTTTAATAAGCAATTAAATCAGGTTACCGGAAAACATAAATACCAAGATGCCCGAGGAGGGGAACACTGAGATGAGAAGAAATGCGATAAGAGTCTTTTTTTATTTAATCTGCACTGCTGCACTGCTCTCAGGCGCTGCCGCCGCGCAAGCGCAGGAACCGCCTAAGCCTACGCCGACTCCCGCGGAAGACTACGTGAAAGCGCATTACACCAAATATGAATATCGCATTCCCATGCGCGATGGAAAAAGACTCTTCACGTCAGTGTACGTTCCCAAAGATGCTTCTCAACCCTATCCCATCCTGATGGACCGTACTCCCTATAACGTGGGGCCTTACGGTGAAGACCAATATAAAAAGCAGATTGGCCCCTCTGACGAATTCGAAAAAGCGGGTTATATCTTCGTTTATCAGGATGTCCGTGGGCGTTACATGTCTGAAGGCGATTTTGTGGAGATGCATCCTCACATCGACAACAAAAAGTCTTCCAAAGATGTGGACGACAGCTCAGACATGTATGACACGATTGAATTTCTTTTGAAGCACGTCCCGAATAACAATGGCAAGGTCGGCATCTGGGGCATTTCCTATCCCGGCTTCTATACCTCGGCCAGCATCATTGATTCACATCCTGCATTAAAAGCCGCTTCGCCTCAGGCCCCCATGACGGACCTCTTTTTCAGCGATGATGCCTACCATGGCGGAGGATTCATGCTGGCGGCAAATTTTGGATTTTACGTTTTCTTCCGGCCAATCACCGAACCTGCGCCTCCGCCCAAGACCCCTACGCCTTTTGATTTCGGCACGCCCGATGGCTATACGTTTTATCTTCAGGCCGGCTCATTGAGCAATCTGGAAAAGCAATACCTCAAAGGCTCCAACCCGCTTTTTACTGACCAGATGACGCATACCACCTATGACGATTATTGGAACGCGCGCGACCTTTCACGCCACATGAAAAATGTGAAATGCGCAGTGATGACGGTAGGCGGATGGTTTGATGCGGAAGACCTTTCCGGCCCATTTAAAACATTTCACGCCATCGATCACTTTAATCCTGGAACGCCAAATTCTCTCGTGGTTGGGCCGTGGGTGCATGGCGGCTGGGCCAGAAGTGATGGGGACCATCTGGGTGATGTTCAATTCAACGCAAAAACCTCTGAATTTTTCCGCTCGAAAATCCAGTTTCCATTCTTTGAATATTACTTAAAAGGCAAGGGAACTGCCTTGCCCAAAGCATACGTTTTTGAGACTGGAACTAACGTCTGGCGGAAGTACGATTCGTGGCCTCCTGCTGAAGCCAAAGCAAAAACACTGTACCTGCACGCCGGCGGAAAACTCTCCTTCGACCCCCCGGCGGAAAATGAAGGCCATGACGAATACATGAGCGACCCCGCGCATCCTGTGCCATTTATCAATTACACCGCCACTGCCGTTCCTCAGCGCTATATGACTGACGACCAGCGCTTTGCTTCGTACCGCCCTGATGTACTCACGTATGAAACCGATCCTCTGGAAGATGACGTGACCATTGCCGGGCCGGTTTCGCCCAAGCTGCATGTGGCTTCTAGCGGGACCGACTCTGACTTCGTCGTAAAACTGATTGATGTTTATCCTTACGATTATCCCGATAATGAAGTAGCCGATGCCAGCAAAAGAATTCTTGGCGCTCCCGCAGTCCGCATGGGCGGCTATGAGCAGCTTCTGCGCGGCGAGCCTATGCGCGCCAAGTTCCGCAAAAGCTGGTCAAATCCTGAGCCCCTGGAGCCCGGCAAAGTGGCGGAAGTAAACTTCTCCATGCCGGACGTGAACCATACTTTCCGTAAAGGCCACCGCATTATGGTGCAGATCCAGAGCTCGTGGTTCCCGCTGGTGGACCGGAATCCGCAGACGTTTACGGACATACCCAATGCAAAGCCGGAAGACTTTAAAAAAGCCACCGAGCAGGTCTTTCATCAGAAGAGCGCGGCTTCCGGCGTGGAAGTGATGGTTTTACCGCAGTAACTAGATCAATCATTTGTTATCGCCACAGCTCATGCTGTGGCGATTTTTTTAAATTAATCTTTGCTTACGTTGATGTAATAGAGATTTACCGCCACGTCAAACTCATCTTTGGGGATTGGACTCTGCATGGTCTGCCATTTCGTTGTCGGCTGGATGAGTTGCCAATTATCTTTCGTGCCAACCTTTACTGGCATCTTGAATTGTGGCTCATCCACTAGCCATCGATATGACACCGTGTTATTACCGTCGAACCTAAGTTCCAGCGTTGGAATCGCGGTATGCCGCAGATATTGATTAAACACCGGAGTCAGGTCCATTCCGGTTTCCTGGTTGAAATATGCAACCATATCTTCCGTCATGATATTTTGATATTTGAAGTGCTGATAAACGTCGTGGATCAGCTTCCACCAGCGATTGTCGTCATTCACAATGCTGCGCAGGGTATTTAGAAACAGCGCGCCTTTAAAATATTCATCCTGTGGTGGAGTTGCATTCACGCCGCGCTGCGCAATGACCGGCTCCTGGTTCTTTACCTTGCCCCTGTAGGCATTTGTATATTTCAAGCCATCCGCATGGCCGTACATGTATTCCACATAAAGGCATTCCAGGTACGTTGTCCAGCCCTCATGAATCCACATGTCTGACCGGTCAGCGGCGCTCACGCTGTTGCCAAACCATTCATGTCCGCTTTCATGGATGATGATGAAATCAAATCGCTTGCTGATGCCCACTCCCGTCCAATCGCGGTCCAGATAGCCGTTGGCAAAATGGTTTCCATAAGCCACAGCGCTTTGGTGCTCCATACCGGCATAAGGGACTTCCACCAGCTTGTAACCATCTTTCTTGAATGGATACTCCCCAAAATAATGTTGAAATGCCTCCAGCATTCCCTTCGCTTGGACAAATTGTTTTTTAGCTTTTCCAAAATCTTCCGGCAGCACATAAAAATCCAGCGGCAGGTCCCCTAGCTGATCGCCAAAATGCGTGTAATTTCCAATGTTGAGGGCAACGTCATAATTGTTGATTGGATAGTGCACCATCCAGTCCCAGCGCGTGTAGCCGTCGCCAAGATCGGTCTTGCCCATGAACTTTCCGTTGGAAACGTCAACCAGATCATTTGGAATGGACACGCTGATTTCCATGTTTTCCACTTCATCACGCCACTGGTCCTTGTTGGGCCACCATATACTCGCGCCGGTATCTTCGCAGGATGTAAAAATCCAGGGATGCCCCGACGAATCCTTTTTAAAAGCCATGCCGCCGAACCGGCCTGTTTCAAGCGGGTTCCCGGAATAATAAAAGTCAATCTGGTAAACATGCCCGGAATGCAGCGCCTCAGGGAAGTCAATAAACACAGCGCCTGAATCGCGCTCATATTTCAGGTTTTTTGTATCCATCAATATCTTGTCGATCTTCAACGATTCGTGCAGATCAAGCTGGATGCGTGTTCCAGCCTTCAGCATCTTGAAGCGGATGGTGTTCTTTCCGCTGATGTATTTCTTTTCCGGATCAACGCGAACGTCCAGATGGTAATAGAGCAGGTCATTATTGGCCCGGTACTCGCCATACGCACCGCGCAAAATATCAGCATGGGAAGGCGCGGATTTAGCCGGCAATGTTTGCTGTGAATTGGATGGGCTCGCGGAAGAGGCTTGTGCTGCCACCATTGCGACGGGAATTGCCCAAATGCCAATCCATAATAAAATGCGTTTGTATAACAATAATCCAAACATGCCGCGCTTCCTTTGAAATTGATGATCTGTGTTGCAGGATAACAAAGTTGCCGCTGCTCCCTGAAATCACTCACATTTCATGCTGTTGGCTGTTTTGGCGTATCCAGCAATCATCGATCTTGAAAAACGTGCATGGAAATCAAACTCTTAGTAATCTATTAGAGACATGGCATCCGATAATTCATTCG
>DASRCD010000677.1:0-3462 GCA_035653315.1 Candidatus Angelobacter sp. | reverse complement strand
CAGCATGGTGGCGAATGAAGAAGCGCGCTCATCGGGAGCAGGTCCTTTTGCTTCCTCCAGAGTACGTTGCAAAGCATGCCGCAGCAGGATCAGTTGCAGAAATGACGCCCCGCCTGAATAGGGTGCGCGAAATGGCGTTTTCCACTGGTGAACCACATGCCGCACCTGGTCAAGAGATTCACACTCTGTAAGCCCGGCATCACGGCAATCCACCGTGGCATGACCAAGGGCTTCCAACTCATTTACAGCGGAGCGGATGGAATGCAAATCAAAGTGCATGGCCTGGAAAAAGGCGCGTCGTGCCAGAAAATTGAAGCGGGTAAAGGCAACTAGCAAGCCAGGATCAAAGTATTCATCGCCAACGGCCAGCTTAAGTTCTCTTACTTCCTGAAGCGCCCCTGAATTCTGCAGGTCTTCCAGGCTTCGGGAACGATTGAGTTTTTGCAGCCTGTCATCCAGACTCGGCGCCCATTCAGGAAAGTCTTTCGCCTCTTTTCCCAGCGCAGGCTCCAGCACGCGGGCTACTTCCGCCAGTGAAGTATCGGTGAGTCCGTGCGGAGCGCAGTGGGCAAAATACTGTACCAGCAGAAAATCAACTTTGTCTTTGTCTGCTTCGGTCTTTTCTTTTTTCTCCAGATGGCGCGCAATCAGATAGCGCAGGTTCTCTTCATTCTGAAGATTGGTGCTTTGCAACAACTGGCGCAACTGCCACACCTGGATATGCGCATCCATCTGCTCAAACCAGCCGCGCACCTGCTCCATGGTTTGCGGATCAGGATTGTCAGCCGGAGATTCCAATGGAGAGCAGGGAGAAACGCCGAGTTCAAACATACGGTCCAGTTCAGCGTAGACCACATGCAGGCGGCGCGCGACGCGCCAGAACTCCGCAACTTCATCCATGTTGAGCGTAGCTGTTGTCATTTTTAATTGAAAATCATTCTAATTCGCGGCGTAGTTTAGCTCTTCCGCAGCGTCTTAACTTAAACCCAGGAACTGCAATGAACTTAGATAAAACACTTAGAGCAATACCTGCGCCAAACATCAACGGGTACTAACCTGTTGATTCAAAAAGGTGCAAACTTCTGCATGTGAGAAACGCTTGATCCAGAGTGTCTCAGGGTGAAACACCCGTCTCAACCTTCTGTCTCACGAAGCGGCTGATGCACCCTTGCCCAACCCGATGTTGTAGCGTTTCAGCTTCCGGTAAAGCGTGGCCCGGCTGATGCCCAGCATCCTTCTGGCGCGCGCCTTGTCTCCCTGCACCTGCTCGAAAACCCGCTGGATGGTATCACGCTCCAGCTCTTCCAAATCAGTATTGGATTCAGGCAAAGCCTGCTGAACAGTTACCGGAGCTGCAATTGCTGTTTCTTCCGGCTGTTGGTGTACCGCAGGAGGCAGATCATGAACGTCCACCATCTCCTGAGTGCCTAATGCCACTGCACGTTCAATGCAGTTCTCCAATTCACGCACATTACCCGGCCAGTCATATTGCAGCATGCATTTCATGGCCGCTGGAGAAATGGTGATGGGTGTATCCGGCGCAAAGCGGTCAAGAAAGTAATGCACCAGCGGCGGAATATCAGACCTTCTTTCCCTGAGCGGAGGCAGATGCAGAGTGACCACATTCAGGCGAAAATAAAGGTCTTTGCGGAATTTGCCCTCTTTCTGGGCGGCTTCAAGATCGCGATTGGTGGCGGCAATGACGCGAACATCCACTTTTACTTTGTGATTGCTGCCTACCGGACGCACTTCCTTTTCCTGCAACACGCGCAGCAACTTGGCCTGCAATTCCAGCGACAGTTCGCCAATTTCATCCAGAAAAATTGTGCCGCCATTCGCCGATTGGAATAATCCTTCTTTGGAACGAAGCGCTCCCGTGAATGCGCCTTTTTCATAGCCGAATAATTCGCTTTCAATCAGCGTGGGGACAAGCGACCCGCAATCCACAGCCACAAATGGCCGCTTCGCCAACAGCCCGCGATAGTGAATGGCCCGCGCCACCAGCTCTTTTCCTGTGCCACTTTCGCCGGTGATCAGCACCGGCGTGCGCGTGTCTTTCAAACGGGCCACCATCCGCATTACATCCTGGATTTTGTGTGATGAGCCGACGATCCCGTTTAACTCCATTTCCGTGCTCACGCGATCACGCAGGAACTGGTTTTCCGCCACCAGGCTTACCTTCTCCGCCATGCGCTGCAGCAGAAGCTTGAGTTCTTCCACGCGGAACGGTTTGGTGATGTAGTCATACGCGCCCAGTTTCATGGCCTGAACGGCCGTCTCAATGGAGCCATGGCCGGTCATAATGGCGATCTCCGCCCTTGGCAGCAGTTGTTTCACCCGTGGCAGGAATTCCAGGCCAGACATATTCGGCATCATCAGGTCTGTAAGAATAATGTCAGGCGAATTATTCTCAAGCTGCGACAGCGCCACCTCGCCGCTCTCCGCTTCCATGCAATCAAAACCCACGGATGCGCCCACGGTCATGCAGAGCTTGCGTATGCTCGGATGATCGTCCACGATCAGGAAGCGGATTTTTGCGTTCTCTATCATTCTTCTAATTACTCCGCTTTACCAAAAATCTTCTCCACTGTATGGATCAGCTCCTGCACCCGGAACGGCTTTTCAATGTACGGCACGCCGGTGCTTTGCAGGACCTTCATTGTGTCTTCATTGACGGTATCGCCTGTAATAAAGAGCATGCGGTTCTGCAAATGCGGCCGATGCGCCATGATCCATGCATGCACATCCGCGCCGCTGGCGCCGCCGGGAGTCCGCATATCAGAGATAATGCCGCTGAAAAAACCCTTTTCCAGCGCGCGCAAGCCTTCCGCTGCCGAGTTGGCGGTGTGGCAGGCATAACCGCTGCGCTCGAGTGCTGTGCGGATAAAATCCATCACTGAGCGCTCATCTTCAATCAGCAGCAACGGCAAACGCGCGACTTTGGCCTGCCCCACGCTCATTGCTTGGCTCCTGAAGCGGCAACCACAAGCTTTAAATCCGCTCTGGTACGCACCGGCAGACGCACGCTAAACGTGGCGCCTTGTGTTTCCTGATTATTGGCGCAAAGAATTTCGCCCTCATGTTCGCGCACAATGCCGTAACAGATGCTCAACCCCAGCCCGGTTCCCTGCCCAACTTCCTTGGTGGTAAAGAACGGATCAAAGATGCGCTCAGGATGCTGAATGCCTTCACCGTTGTCACGAAACAGGACTTCCACCCATCCGCTGTCATGAATGGTTTCAATTTCAATCAGCCCCGGGCGACCGGCCATTTGCACAGCGTCATAGGCGTTATTCAGGATGTTGAGAAACACCTGCTGCAACTGGTGTGAATCGCCGACCAACTCCGGGAGGCTCTCATCAAACTTCTCCACGATCTGAACGCCGTGGTTGGCAAAATCATAGGCCCGCAGCGCAATGGTTTTGCGGATGATGTTGTTGATTTGTACTGCCTGGCGCTGCG
>DASRCD010000676.1:0-19910 GCA_035653315.1 Candidatus Angelobacter sp. | reverse complement strand
CGGAGCCGCCATGGTTAGTCCGGTATAAAACGCCGCTACCGGGTAGATTCCCGGACGAAAGGTTTCTACAGCAAAATAGTGAAACTTCCCTTTTACCTTGAGCGGGGTTGAAGATTCCGGATCTCCCACTGTGCTGCTCTGCCCTGCGCGGTCTGGTGAAAAAGATTTGCTGTGTTTCTGGGCAGGCGCAGAATCCGATTGCGTCGCAGGCTGCTGATCAGCAACCAGAGCAGGCTCTGCCAGCGCCAAATCTGGTTCCATGAATGCAAGCTGCTGCTGATTGCTTGCAGCATTTCGTGCTTGCATGACTTGGGCCTGTAATGGTTGGACCCACAGCGTAATGCCCAGCAATATAAATGCCGCAAACAGCAATCTTTCACTCATTTGATCCATGGTATATCACCCGCTGCTCATGGGGGTTGCACAAGGTTGAGAACAGGCGGAATAAGGTATGCTAAGTTTTTTCTATTAACCACCCCGATACTTAGACCTTTCTCATTCAGGGCATAGCTGTTACGCTCAAATTGCTCTGGAATTCGCGCCGCTCAGCAAGATTGGCCGATTCTTTTTTTACTAGCAGGCCTCCGCTCCTCGCCTCCCAGATCCTGGCCGAACTGGGCCCCGTGCTCACGGGTGAGAGGGACCTCACCCAAACCGCCAATGGCGCTTTGGAAGTGATACTGGCGGCCATCCGCGCCACGTCTGGCGCGCTGTTTCGCTTTCAGGAAAAACCAGCCATGCTGGCGTCCATCGCGGCGCAGGGATTTGTTGTTTTTCCCCAGACCGCTGTTTTCCCGCTCTTGCCCAAGCATGTGCATGCTCTCACTAATGTTCCTTCCCCGCAACGGATCTCTCGCGAGCGTTGCGATACATTTTTGAGCGCCACCGGAAATATCTCCAGCGTGTGGTTTCGATGTATTGCGCCATTGCGGGTCCATGGAAAACTGATTGGCGCTTTGTTATTGGGTGAGCGGGAAGAAGGCGCGGAATACACACCGGAGATTTTGAAGCAGGTCGGCGATCTTGCTCCCTTTATTGCGCTGGCCATGTATAACCACCAGCTCATGATGTCTTTGGAAGAGCGTACGTCTGAAAATCTGAAGCTTGTGGCCTCCGTCCATTCCTTCTGGGACGATGCGCTCGCGGCCTTTGCCGCAACTATCGATGTGAAATCCACCCAGATGCAGGGGCACTCGCTGCGCGTGGGCCGGTACGCTGCTGGAATCGCCGATTCGCTGGGCATGAAGCCCTCTGAAGCCAGTGAAATTCGTGCCGCGGGATATCTGCACAATATCGGCATGGTCACCGTGGACAAGCATTTATTGAGCAAGCCCGGCGCGCTGGAACCAAATGAATTCCAGGAAATGGCGGAGCATACCATTCAGGGCCACAGGATTGTTTCCACTGTCCAGTTCCCCTGGCCTAAAATTCCTGAGGTTGTGCGCTCACACCATGAGCGCGCAGATGGCTCAGGCTATCCTGACCGTCTGCACAATGATGAAGTTTCCATGCCGGTGAAGATTGTTGCCGTGGCCGATACTTTTGATGCCATGCTCAGCGAACGTTCTTATCGCAAAAAACTCTCACTGGGAGAAGCGGCTGCCCAGTTAAGCTGGCTGGCGCCATCCAAGCTGGATGGCGAAGTGGTGCATGCGTTACTCGTCCAGTTGCGGCGTGATGCCGTAAGCCTGGTTTCCCCGCCACGCCCTTGGGCGTCGCAGGGAGATAAGTCCAGAAAAATGTTCCTTGACCCCGGGATTCCCTGCAATATTTCGCCTCCCGATATCGACCACATGGTTTCCGAGTTGAATCGACGCATGACCCGGGGCCGGGTCACCCTTGCGTAATCTGGTTTTCTGCACAACTTTTGCTTAACTTAGGGTTAAATATCCTGAGTCAAGAAGCTGGACCCGAATTCCAGGAGCGTTCCATGCCCGCAAAGCGTAAGCAGATGATTCTGCTGGGCCTTGTTTTATCCATCTCCTCTGTCCTGCTGGTTGCAGGAGATAAAAAGTCCAAATCCAAAGCCGCTGATGCAAGCATTGCTCAGCCTGCGCAAATGGATGATGACAAACGCATCATCCATGCACTGAACCGTTTTACGTTTGGCGTGCGCCCCGGTGATGTAGAGCGCGTTCGCGCCATGGGGCTGGATAAGTGGCTGGATGAGCAGCTCCATCCTGAAAAAATAGATGACAGCGCCGCTGAAGCCCGCCTGGAACCATTCCGCACATTAAAGATGAGCACGCGGGAAATTGTGCAGAACTTTCCCTCGCCGCAGGTGCTTAAGGCAGTAGAAAATGGGCGCATGGCTATGCCTTCCGATCCCGCAAAGAAAGCTGTGTATGAATCGCGCATGGCGGCCTACCAGCAGCGCCAGGAAAATAAACAAGACAAGGCCGACGGCGGCAACAATCCGGAAATGAATAACCCGGAGCAGATGCAAGGCAGGGCTTCAGCAAACGGCGACTCTACTCCACCGGAAATGCGTCCCGGAACTGAAAACGCTTCTGTGTCGGACCAGCGCAAGCAGCAGCGGCGTGAAGCCGCCATGTATGCCGATCTGGATGCGGACAAATTGCTGAAAATGGAGCCGGAAGAACGCTATCAGTCCATCTTGAAAATGCCGGCAGAAGAGAGGCTGGATGTGGCAAAAAACTATAAAGGCCCCAAAGCCCTTCAATTAGTGGATGGCATGAAGCCGGAGCAGCGCGAAACCATTGAAGCTATTATGCAGCCCGCAGCGGCGGCCAATGGAGAGCTTGCCCAGGCCAAGCTGCTGCGCGCTATTTACAGCAATCGCCAGCTTGAAGAGGTGATGACGGATTTCTGGTACAACCACTTCAATGTTTTTCTGGGCAAAGGCCAGGACCGCTACATGATCAACGCCTATGAGCGGGACGTAATTCGTCCGCATGCTCTGGGTAAATTCAAGGATATTCTCGCATCCACGGCCAAAAGCCCGGCCATGCTGTTTTATCTGGACAACTGGCAGAGCGTTGGCCCGAATTCTGATTTAGCGGTCTATGGTCAGCAGCGTCGTGGCCGGTTTCGTTATCCAGTGGCAGCCAAAAACCGGCGCAACGGACTCAATGAAAATTACGCCCGTGAAATTATGGAGCTGCACACGCTGGGAGTTGACGGCGGCTACACCCAGAAAGACGTAACCGAGCTGGCCAAAGTCCTTACGGGCTGGGGCATTGAACAGCCGCAGCTTGGCGGCAGCTTCCGCTTCAATGAACGCGCTCATGAGCCCGGTCCTAAATATGTTTTGGGCTATAAGATTGATGAGGGCGGCGAAAAGGAAGGCGACCGGATGCTCGATATTCTGGCGCATCATCCTTCCACCGCTAAGTTCATTTCGCGCAAGCTGGCCATGCGCTTTGTTTCCGACAATCCACCGCAAACTCTGGTGGACCGCATGGCGGAGACTTTCCAGAAAAAGGATGGCGATATACGCGAAGTCCTGCGCACTATGTTCCATTCACCCGAGTTCTGGGCTGCTGATGCATATCGCGCAAAAATGAAGACGCCCTTTGAGTTTGTGGTTTCTGCCGCGCGCGTTTCCGGAGCCGATATCCAGAATGCGCTGCCTCTGGTTGCAACGCTGAACCGCATGGGTATGCCGCTGTATGGCATGCAACCGCCCACAGGCTACTCCATGAAAGCTGACGCATGGGTCAACTCTTCCGCGCTGTTGAACCGGATGAATTTTGCCCTGGCGCTTGGTTCCGGCAAATTGCCGGGAACATCGCTGGATACGCAAGCATTGTTACAGGGGTCCAAACCGGCTGATGCGGATCATGCCCTTGCTGCGCTGGAACAAAGAATTCTGGCAGGCGATGTTTCCCCGCAGACCCATGCTGTTATGGAGAAGCAGTTGAGCGATCCCAGAATTTCACAGCGTAAGCTTGACGATTCCAGCAACGCGCCTAACTATGGCGCGATTGCGGGGTTGATCATGGGATCGCCGGAGTTTCAAAGAAGGTGAAGCAAAACTTACCACTGATAAACACGGATTTCACAGATGAGCAAATCCGGGACAAAGGTGCATCAGTAACTTTATTTTTTGATCCGTGATATCCGTGTTCACTGTGGTGGGCTTTAAAGATAGCGGTTGATAATAAGTTTAAGTGGAGTAACACATGTCCATCACACGCAGAGTTTTCCTGAAAAATGGCGCGCTGGCCATTGTCGGCACCAGCATGGTTCCCAGCTTTGTGACGCGTGCCGTGTATGCGGCTGAAACGGCTGCTCCGGGCAAAAAGCGCCTAATCGTGCTCTTTCAGCGGGGCGCTGCTGATGGATTGAACATTGTTGTGCCACATGGCGAGCAGGCTTATTACGGCCTGCGTCCCAGCATTGCCATTCCGCGCCAGAGCGTACTAGATCTGGATGGCTTTTTCGGATTGCATCCTTCCATGACAGCATTCAAGCCGTTGTGGGAGCAGAAGCATCTTGCCATTGTGCATGCCGCAGGTTCGCCGGACAATACGCGCTCACACTTCGATGCCCAGGATTATATGGAATCAGGTACGCCGGGAATTAAATCCACTGAAGATGGATGGCTGAATCGCGCAATCGCCGGTGTGAAAGAGCCGGATGCATCGCCTTTTCGCGCTGTAGCCATGGGCGGATCATTACCACGCACTCTGGCTGGCCCGGTGCCGGCTATCGCCATGGCGGATATTCGCGGCTTTGCTGTGGGTGGACGCGGCGGAGCCGGAGCCAATCTTGCCAGCAATACCTTTGAAGCCATGTATGAGAGGTCGGTGGATACTGTTCTGCACGGCACCGGCAATGAAACGTTTGAAGCCGTCAAGATGCTTAAGTCCGCTGATCCGGAAAAGTACACGCCCGCTGCTGGCGCGGATTATCCGCGCGGCCGTTTTGGAGACAGCCTCCGCCAAGTGGCTCAATTGGTGAAAGCAAATCTCGGCGTGGAAGTTGCCTTTGCCGATATTGGCGGCTGGGACCATCATGTGAATGAAGGCAGCGTGCAGGGCCAGATTGCCAATCTCACGCGTGAGTTCTCGCAATCGATTGCCGCTTTCTGGACTGATCTGGGCGATCTTGCCGAAGATACAGTTATCGTCACCATGTCAGAGTTCGGGCGCACCGCGCGCGAGAATGGTAACCGCGGAACGGACCACGGCCATGCCAATGTGATGTTTGTGCTTGGCGGTCCGGTAAAAGGTGGCAAAATCTACGGACGCTGGCCCGGACTGCAGCCCGGACAACTCTATGAAGGCCGCGATCTTGCCGTAACTACTGACTTCCGCCAGGTCTTGAGTGAAGCTGTGGCGAATCACCTGGGGAACAAAGAATTAACAAAGGTCTTCCCTGAATTTGATAAGAGCGCGCCGGAGAATTTTTTGAAATATCTCGGTTAAACGATCGCATGAAATGAGAGAGGCTTATTAAGCCAGCAATTCCCTTCTGCTGGCTCCTATTAAGTCGGTCCTAGAGCAGCGCTGAATAGCACGCTGCTTTCTGTTGCTGCGACTATCTTTGTCAGTTGCAGATTCAGGCCGCGGATTCGTTCTTAGCCGCCTTGAGCTGCACAATCTGTGCACGGGCCTTTTTCTCTGCCTCTTCCCGTGTATCTGCTTCGCCCGTGTAAACCACCTGCTCAATGGGTGAAAGGTTAAAAATTCTGAAACGCCACTTGAGGAGAAGCTGGGTCCGTGGGTCCCGCAGCTGCTCAAGATCGTATGCAAATGTACCTTCGTGGATGCGCATATTCCTTCCTGTGATACGAACTCTAGATGCAGAAGAAAGCGTTTGCGGCCATGCGGCGTTGCGCCATGGCCAAAATACAATTGCTCTCGCTCAGACCATTAACTTCTCAATTCTGATCGGCAGCTCTCGCACGCGTACGCCAGTAGCATGGTAAGTAGCCATGGTCAGAGCAGATGCACACCCCGTAAGGCCGATCTCGCCAATCCCGCGCGCGCCATATTCACTCATCACCTTGTCGGGATAATCCAGAAAAGTAACGTCGATTTCAGGAATATCCGTATTTACCGGGACAAGGTAGTCGGCGTAATTATTGTTAATCGGTTTTCCATTTCTGGGATCATAGACTGTCTCTTCAAACAGCCCCATGCCAATGCCCATCACCACGCCGCCGATGATCTGATTCCGGGCTGTTTTTGCATTGATCATTCGGCCACCATCCATGATTGTGACCCAGCGCGTCACGCGCAACCGGAACACCTCCGGATCAAAAGATATTTCGCAGAAATGCGCGCCAAAAGAATGCGTGGAAAATTTCTTCTGCTCGTCTGTCTCATTTGATTTCGCCTGCCCATCCAGCCCGGCCAGTTTTTTCATGACAAGGATTTCCTGGAATGGAACTCCGGTGTCCGGGGGCTTGTCGCCGGCATGTACGCGGCCTTGCGTTAACTTTAGAGTTTTAGGATCAGCTTTCGCGAATGGCGAATCACCCGCGGAGCTTGCAGCTTTGAGCACAGCCTGGATTGCCTTGTCTGTAGCCTGAGCAATGGCCGGAACAACACTGGCCGTTGCTGCTGATCCGCCGGAAGTTGGACCCGCCGGCAGCGAACTGTCACCAAGAATTACCTGAATGCGATCTACGGGTATGCCGGTCCGGTCCGAAATAATTTCCGCAAAGATGGTGTACGTGCCCGTTCCAATGTCCTGTGTGGCGCATGATGCCTGAGCGCTGCCATCGGCGAGCAGCCGCACGCGGACTTCTGCGCCGCGCTGATGCGCAGGCCAAGTGCATGTCGCCATGCCCCAGCCAAGAATCTCATTGCCATTCCGCATGGAGCCGACCTTGGGATTCCTCTTGCTCCAGCCAAACTTTTGCGCGCCCATTTGATACGCTTCGCGCAAATGCTTGCTTGACCATGGTTTTTGGGAGCTTTCATCAGTCTCCGCATAATTGCGGAGCCGGATCTCCAGTGGATCCATATTCAGCTTGATAGCCAAATCATCCAGCGCTGACTCAATGCCAAACAACGCAGGCGTTCTGCCGGGACCGCGCATCGGCGTCGGCGTGCCAACGTTAAGCTTTACCTCGCGTTGCAGGGCCGCGACATTGGGGCAGCTATACAGCATGGATGTGGGATCAACACAGTCTTCCAGGTATTCATCCACAAAAGACGTCCCGTTTCGCACGTCATTCAGGAACGCGGTAAGCTTGCCATCCTGTGTGGCGCCCACGCGGATGTGTTGCGTAACAGCAGGCCGATGGCCTACGCACGTGAACATAAGCTGGCGTGAAAGCGCAAACTGTACCGGGCGCTGCACCTTCTTCGCGGCCATCGCGGCAAGCCAGGAATGCGGCCACGGAAAAAGCTTGCAGCCGAAACCTGAACCAATGAAGCGCGAAATTACGTCAATGGATTCCGGCGGCATGCCAAGCACTTGTGAAGCAACATTGTGATGGTTTACAACGCCCTGGGATGATTCATACAAAGTGAGCCGGTCGCCTTCCCAGACCGCGATTGTGCCATGCATCTCCATTGGGTTGTGCGTTTCAACTGGGGTGACATAGGTAAAGTCAATTTTGACGGGAGCTTGCTGGTAGGCGGCTTCCGCATCGCCGCGCGAATACTTTGAATTCGGCGGCGCACTGTTCGCATCTCCGCTTGTACTCTCCTGCCCTTGCACCGGCGACTGATCCAACCGGACCAGGGGCTTTTTCGTCTGGTATGTGACCTTCACGTGAGCAGCAGCGTCCTGCGCCTGCTCAAAAGTTTCCGCAATCACCAGCGCCACATACTGGCCAAAGTAATAGATGTTTTCATCTTCAAATGGCGGACGGCTCTCGCCCGGCCTGCTCATTTCCTCCAGAGCGCCCGCCGGCCGATACAGAGAACCAATGTTGCCATGATGCAAAATTGCCAGCACACCCGGCATGCGTTCAGCCACGGAAGTATCAATGCCGGTAATGCGGCCGCTGGCAATTGTGCTGCTCACGGCGGCGGCAAACGCCAGGTTCTGCATCTTGTGTTCAATCGCGTACGGAGCGGCTCCGCTGACTTTTTTGGAGCCATCAATGCGGCTGACCATTTGTCCGACAGGTGATTTGGTTACCATTACTTTTTCCTATGCTGATTGGGTAACTGTTTGCAGAGCTCGCGCCAAGGTGCGTTTTGCCAGCTCAACTTTAAAAGCGTTGTCATGCATTGGCTTTGCTCCTCGAAGAGCTTCTTCAGCGGCTGCGCGGAAGTTTGCCTCTGTTGGCGACTTTCCCTGAAGCACTTTCTCGGCTTCCGGTGATCGCCACGGTTTTGTCCCGACTCCACCCAGCGCAACGCGGATATGCTGAAACGTTCCGCCCTGCACATTCGCGACAACCGCCGCTGAGGCAAGCGCAAACTCATACGACGCACGGTCGCGGCGCTTTAAGTAATAAGACTTTGTGCCATTGGGTAATTTTGAAAGAGTCACGTGGGTAATCAGTTCGCCCGGACCCAGCACATTTTCAATATGCGGAGTATTGCCGGGAACGCGATAGAAATCATTCAGCGGAATGGAGCGCTCGCCTTTGGGGCCGCTGGTGTGCACAACCGCCTCAAGCGCCATCATGGCCACGGCCATGTCTGACGGATGGGTGGCAATGCAGTGTTGGCTCGTCCCCAGTACCGCGTGAATACGGTTGTAGCCATCCAGCGCCGAACAGCCTGTACGGGGTTCACGTTTATTGCACCCATATACGGGATCGCGAAAGTAATAGCACCGCGTCCGCTGCAACAAGTTCCCGCCCGTAGTGGCCATGTTGCGCAGTTGCCCTGACGCGCCTGACAACAATGCTTGTGAAAGGACCGCGTATTCCTGTTGCACTGCCTTGTCATGTGCAAGGTCACTATTGCGGACCATAGCGCCAATCCGCAAGCCGCCGTCCGGCGTGCGCTCAATTTTGTTGAGAGGAAGATGATTAATGTCGATCACCAGTTGTGGTGTTTCAACATTCAGCTTCATCAGATCAATAAGCGTTGTTCCGCCGGCAACAAAACGCGCGTGTTGCGCTGCCCCCTCGCTTACCGCCTCAGTGATGCTGCGTGGTTTCCGATACTCAAAAGCTTGCATGGAAGTTCTCCCTGGGGTTCAGCAGCTTATGCGCGTTTACGTGCCTGCTGAACAGCCGCAATAATGTTTGGATAAGCACCACAGCGGCAGATGTTTCCGCTCATGCACTCGCGGACGGAATTGTCATCTTCACCGCAGGGTTCATTGAGCAGCGCCACCGCGGACATGATTTGGCCGGAAGTGCAGTAGCCGCACTGGAATCCATCATGCTCCACAAATGCCGCCTGCACGGGATGCAGCTTTCCATTCTGTGCCAAACCTTCCACGGTGGTGATTTCGTCGCCTTGATGCATGATTGCGAACGTAAGGCATGAGTTCACCCGGCGGCCATTCACATGAACTGTGCACGCTCCGCACTGGCCATGGTCGCAACCCTTCTTGGTGCCAAACATTTGCAGGTTGTTACGGAGTGTATCCAGCAAGGTGACTCGAGGCTCAAGTTTAAGATTGTGTTCCTGGCCATTGATTTTCAAAGTTACCGGCACCGCGCCGTGCACCGGCGAGGGCGGCGCATGCGATGGCCTGGTTTCTGACTGTACCGGAGCAGCCTTTAACAAAGGACTTGCTGTGGCGCCCACAACTACAGCGCTTACCTGGCCAAGAAAAGAACGTCTTGTTATTCCTTTGTGAGCTCCATGTTCATTGTCCGGCTGTGATTCGTGAGTTTCCTGCTCCTTGGCTGAGGAGGAACGACGATCTTGATCTGCCATGGATTGCCTCGTAGTGGTCGCGGTTAGTGCGGTATGGTTGAAGTCAAAACAGATGCCTGCTCAATCATCAAAGATGTCCACTGCTGCATGAGGCCACTTCCATGTTGCATCTTGACTCACGCACCAGACAATCTGGTGCTAATCAATTTCCCTTAATTTGTTCTGGCATGCTTGTGCGCGCGAATCTACTTGCGCGTTGAAGAAATTATTTCAATTTGTGGCTTAGCTGCTCACGTACTCACATGCCGAGTTGCGACATGCATTAACTTCCTTCTGTGCTGGGACAACGGCACATGTTCAGTGAGAATCTGTGTCCTTGGTTGTGGATCGCCAGCCAAAAGCACCGTGGTTGCTCACCCTGCGCCGTCTGCGCATGATCGTGAGTTTATGCGCGGTCCCATTGATACTGTTTTTATTCGGATGTGACGCGCGGCAATCCAAGTTCAGCGTGTTTTCCTCTCTCTCCACCCCAGCCCACACCATTACGCGGCTGGGATATTTTGTTCTGGGGATTACAGGAGCAATCTGTGTGGTGCTCTATTTGTTGCTGGTTTACGCAATCGTGCGGTATCGGGCGCGCGCATCGGACGGAAACATTGAACCACCGCAGGTTTTTGGCAGCGTGGAGATCGAACTCTCATGGACGATCATTCCGGTGCTCATCATCATTGTTTTATTTCTCACAACAGCGGGTGTCATCTTTGCGCTGCAGGATGCCCCAAAACCCGCAAACGCTCTTGACATTACCGTGATAGGCCACCAGTTCTGGTGGGAGTATCGCTATCCGCAATTCGGGATTGTCACCGCCAATGAACTGCACATTCCTGCAAGTGATCCGCAACATCCGCGGCCAACCTTCATGAAGCTTACTTCGGCTGATGTTGATCACAGCTTTTGGATTCCGCAGCTCGCTGGCAAAACAGACATTCTCCCCAACCGAGTGAATGAGCTCTGGATTGATCCGCACGTTCCTGGGCGATATGAAGGCCAGTGCTCCATGCTCTGCGGAGTACAACATGCAAAAATGCTGCTGGTGGCCTATGTGGATCCTCCGGAAAAGTTTGATGCCTGGGTGCGGCAGCAGCAACAAGCAGCTTCAAACGCCGCGGCAGTTGAGGCAGGAAGGCAAGTTTTCGAGCATGTTTCCTGCATAAACTGTCATACAGTTCGCGGCACTCAGGCAAATGGCCAATTCGGGCCTGACCTTACACATCTGATGACGCGCTCCACCATTGCTTCCGGAGCAGTACCCAATACCGCTGAGAACCTGAAGCAATGGGTCGCTAATCCTGACGACTTCAAACCCGGCGTGCTCATGCCCAACATGCACCTGACTGCTGAACAGTTAAATCAAGTCACCGCATATCTAACCAGCTTGGAATAAAGGTGAACACAAAAAATCAATTTGCCGAATCAGCCGCTACGGTAACAGAACCGCTTGAGGGAGCGCACGATCTGACTGTTCTGCCGCCCGAGAAAGTCACGTGGCTTGAACATCTGCACGGCTGGATTGTCACCGTCGATCACAAGCGCATCGGCATCCTTTACATACTTTATGGAGTGCTCTTTCTTCTGGTGGGCGGACTTGAAGCGGTCCTGATCCGAATTCAACTGTTCCGGCCGTTGAACAATTTCGTATCTCCACAGAGCTACAACCGGCTGTTCACGTTGCACGGGACGACCATGGTGTTTCTGGTGGGGATGCCGATCTTGTTTGGTTTTGGAAACTACCTTATTCCACTCATGATCGGCGCGCGGGACATGGCTTTTCCACGGCTGAATGCTTTCAGTTTCTGGATCAGCGCTTTCGCCGGATTTCTTCTCTATTACAGCCTGGTAGGTGGCGTTGGCCTTGCCGGCGCGGGTAGCGCGCCTGATGTTGGATGGTTTGCTTATGCGCCGCTCACAGAGCCCGCATTTTCACCCGGCCACTCCACTGATTACTGGACGGTATCGCTGTTGTTGAACGGGATTGGAAGCATAGGAACAGCCGTCAACATCATTGCAACAGTTTTTTGTATGCGCTGCAAGGGTATGACGCTGATGCGCATGCCGCTCTTGCCGTGGTTGTATGCCACTATGTCAACTCTGGTACTGCTGGCAATCAGCCCGCTTACCGCGGCGCAAATAATGCTGATGGCTGACCGGTATCTGGGCGCCCACTTTTTTGATTCGCAGGCCGGCGGCTCTGCCGTGCTCTGGTTTCATTTTTTCTGGATATTCGGCCATCCTGAGGTTTACGTTCTGGTTCTGCCCGCCTTTGCTTTTGCTAATGAAATTGTTCCCACTTTTTCCCGCAAAGCAATTTTTGGCTATCCAGCCATGGTCGTGGCCAGCGTGGCCATTGCATTCATCAGCCTGGGAGTTTGGGCGCATCATATGTTCACTGTAGGAATGACTTCTGTTTCGAATGCATTCTTCACCCTCTCAACAATGCTGGTTTCAATCCCTACCGGCATCAAGCTGTTTAACTGGCTGGCAACAATGTGGGGCGGGCGCATTCGTTTTGAAATGCCCATGCTCTTCACCACTGCTTTTCTCTTTCAGTGGGTAGTAGCCGGACTCACAGGAATTATTTTGTCAGTCTCACCCTTCGATTGGCAGGTGCATTTCTCTTACTTCCTGGTTGCCCATTTTCATTACGTGCTGGTGGGCGCAATCGTGTTCATGATCTTTGCGGCTTTCTATTATTGGTATCCCAAAGCAACAGGGCGGATGCTGGACCAGAGGCTTGGCAAGCTGCACTTCTGGTTGATGGTTATTGGCTTCCATATGACGTTTGACGTTATGTTCTTTGTTGGACTCCTGGGTATGCCGCGGCAAATCTACACTTACATGCCAGACAGACCGTGGACCGTGTTGAACCAGATCGTCTCGATAGGCGGTGTGGTCCAGGCGTTAGCCGTGCTCGTTTTTGCCGCCAATCTTTTTTATTCCTGGTTCCGGGGTGAAGAAGCCGGGCCGGACCCATGGGACGCGTGGACGCTGGAGTGGGCCACCAACTCTCCTCCTCCGGTTTATAACTTTGCCACAGAACCTGAGGTGGCAAGCCGCCGTCCTCTGTGGGACCTGAAACATCCTGAAGATCCCGATTTTGCCTATGAATAAAGGACCCGCATGAGCACCATTCCGCTGGAGCACACACACCTGAGCGAAGACTGGCATCCCGCCCGGCGCGGAATAGTAGGGATGTGGGCATTAATCGTGGCTGAAAGCGCCATGTTCACGATCTTTGTGGTGGCCTATATCTACTACATCGGCAAAAGCGATTTCGGGCCAACGCCGCGCCAGGTGCTTCATGTTCCTGTGCTTGGAACTGTGTGCCTGCTCTCCAGCAGTCTGTTTATTTGGCTTGCTGAGCGGCAGTTCGAACATTTGCGCGGAGCGGCTTTCAAGCTATTTTGGGGCATCACTTGCTTGCTGGCTGCCGTGTTTTTAGTGGACACAGCGCGTGAATGGCATGAGTTGATTTATCGCGACGGACTGACCATGCGCACAAATCTTTTTGGCACAACTTTTTATTCACTCGTCGGCCTTCATGCCGCCCATGTAACGGTCGGCTTGATCATGCTTTCGATAGTGTGGATATTTTCTCTTGCAAACCGTGTTCGTCCAGAGCATGCGACAAAATTGCAGGCGCTTTCCATGTACTGGCATTTTGTGGATGCGGTATGGGTTGTCGTCTTCTCAGTTGTGTATGTTGCAGGCAGGTGAGGTGAGTTCCTGAGCAATAGCGATCAAGCTCGTCAGCAGACCCGGCAGGTAATTCACATGCCCGCGCCCACGGTGTTTCCTTTTTTCCTGGCCGCTGGACTCACCCTGCTCTTTGCCGCGCTGGTTACGCACGTAATGCTGGCTTATCTGGGAGTGGTGCTCGCGTTGTATGCGGCGGTGGGATGGTTTCGCCAGGTGCTGCCGCGTGAACATCATGAGGTTGTTCAGGTTGTGACAGAAGAGGTGGCTGTCACAACCTCCAGAGCACAGGTCGCACGAATCCAGGTTGGTGAGACGCATCGCGCACAACTTCCCTTGCGGACATATCCGGTCTCATCGGGCATTCTGGGCGGAATTGCAGGCGGGATAGTAATGATTATTCCGGCTGAAATTTATGGTCTCGTCCGCTTTCACAGCCTGTGGTACACAATCAACCTGCTTGGCGGCATGGGGGCATTTGGAAACAGAAATCCCTCAAATCAGGAACTGGCCCAATTCCACCTTACAGTATTCCTGGTTGCTTTGCTGATTCATGCAACCACTTCAACTCTGGTGGGATTACTCTATGGCGCACTTCTGCCCGCGTGGCCGAAGCGTCCAATCCTCTTAGGCGGCATCATTGCCCCTGCACTCTGGACTGGAGGCCTGTATAGCGCGCTCAGTATTGTGAACCCATTTTTTAATTCCCACATCTCATGGCCCTGGTTCGCAGCGTCACAGCTGTTATTCGGACTAGTGGCCGGATTCACGGTAACTAAACGAGGTCATCTCAAAACTCTTGAGCAATTGCCTCTTCCGGTCCGGTTGGGATTGCAAACACCCGGACTGAGCGGCGGTGAAACAGGCACAAAAGATCGTGGCAATCAGGGTGGTTCGCGATGAACCGGCTTCTGGCCGGTATTGTTCTGCTGGCGATTCTCGGTTGTTTTTGCGCCTGCAACAACATGCCTGGCCGTCCGAAACCTGGGCCGGAAGTTCCCCGTCCCGAAGAAATCATGGATTTTTCTACTTTGTATTCACAGAACTGCGCCGGATGCCACGGTGCCGATGGCCAATTGGGTCCGGCAACACCGTTAGCGAACCCCGAATATCAAGCGCTGATTGATGATGCAACGCTTGCCGAAATTATTAGTAATGGGCAGAAAGGGACAAGAATGCCGCCATTCGCAAAAAAGGGCGGAGGAAATCTCTCTGACGCTCAGATTATGGCGCTGGTAAAAGGCATTCGCTCACGCTGGTCCAAAGGAGATGTGCTGCAAGGCCTGAATCCACCGCCCTACAGTACTGAACATTCCGGTGATGTGGCGCATGGAAAAGAAGTTTACAACACTCAATGCGCGTCATGTCATGGAAAGGCAGAAGGCCCAGCAGGGCCGAAAGGCTCCATTCTCAATGGTCCTTTTCTCGCTCTGGTCTCAGACCAGACAATCCGGACAACTGCCATTGTCGGTCGCCCTGATTTAGGTATGCCGGATTGGCGCAGCCGAATTCCAGGCAGCCCAATGACAGCCCAGGACATTACCGACGTGGTCGCGTGGATTTCATCACAGCGCAATGCCGATCCCGAACAGCACAAAGCTGCGCAGCAGAAATCCACACCACAGACAGCAATATCGCAAAAAACAGTGGAGGTTCACAGTGACAAATCAACCGGAAAATGATGAGAAGCTTCCGCCGCCTTCACCCGAGCAGCAGGACTCTGTACTTAAAAAAGAACGCGTGAGCCGGCGCATGCTCCTGATGAAACTCGGCATTCTGCTGAATGGGGCAGTGGCTATTCTGATCGCAACACCGATCGTGCGGTATTTACTGGGGCCGGTGGCCGGCAGCGACGATTATCGGCGGTGGATTGAAATTGGCAATGTTGATGATTTCACTGATGGCGAAACAAAGCTGATTAGCTATCTCAATCCCTTCACAGACCCATGGGACGGAGAAACACGAAAAATTCCCGCATACGTGCGGCGCGTCAGCGCGAATGACTTTACCGTGTTTGCCGTGAATTGTGCGCATCTCGATTGTCCCGTGCGATGGTTTGCGGAATCACAGTTGTTCATGTGCCCCTGCCACGGCGGAGTTTATTACGCAAATGGAGAACGCGCTTCAGGCCCGCCGGAACGCGGCCTTTTTCAATATGAGCGAAAGGTGGAGAACGGTAAGCTGTTCATCAAAGCCGGCCAAATGCCCACGCTTTCCAACCGTGCACAATTGATCCAGGAGATTTCACCATGCAGTGGCCCAAACAGCTCTATCACTGGGTAGAGCGGCGCGTCCAACTTGAAGGGCCTGTAAAAGAGGCTGCGCTGCACATGGTCCCGAAAAGTACCGCGAGTTGGTGGTACGTTTTTGGCAGCGCGGCGCTCACGATTCTTATCCTCCAGGTAGTCACCGGGATCATGCTCGCGATTGTTTACGTTCCTTCCGCGGCGCAGGCCTGGAACAGCCTTGACCTGCTTAATCATCGTCTTGTACTCGGCTGGTTCCTGCGCGCCATGCACGGCTGGGGATCGAACTTTATGGTAGCAATTGTTGTCATCCATATGGTGCAGGTGTTTCTGTTTGGCGCTTATAAATTCCCACGGGAAATGACCTGGATGGTTGGAGTCATTCTGTTGCTTGCGACTTTGGGCATGGCATTTACAGGGCAGGTACTGCGCTTTGATCAGGATGCATATTGGGGAATTGGAATTGGCGTAGCGATTGTGGGACGTGTGCCGTTCATCGGCGGCCAGCTTGTGCATCTTTTGCTAGGCGGCCCTACAATCGCCGGACCAACCTTGACGCGTTTTTTTGCGCTTCATGTTTTTGTCATCCCTGGCGCTCTTCTTGCTTTCACCGGCCTGCATGTCTGGATGGTATTAAAGCTGGGAGTGAATGAATGGCCAATGCCCGGCCGTTTAGTGCGCAAAGAAACGTATATCAAGCAATACAACGAACTAGCCCATAGGCATGGCATTCCGTTTGTTCCTGGCGCATTCTGGAGAGACCTTGTGTTCTCCGCAGCCGTAATTCTCGCCATTACAGTCTGCGCTGCGCTTTTTGGCCCATACGGCCCAACGGGAGTTCCTGATCCGACTATTGTTAACACCCTCCCCAAACCAGATCCTCCTTTTCTTTGGTTATTTGCTCTCCTGTCATTACTGCCGCCGAGTTGGGAAACTCCCTTTCTTTTAATCGCTCCTCCACTTGCGATCTTATTGTTGCTGGCGCTGCCACTTGTCGCCGGCGTGGGGGAAAAGAACTGGCGTCGCAGGCCGATTGCGGTCCTCACCGTGCTGGTGCTTGCCATTGGCTGGGCCGCCTTGACGCGACTGGGAATATATTCACCATGGAGCCCAAAGATGTCCGCATGGAGCGGAGCGCCTGTTCCGGTCCACTTTGTGCGGAACACCACCCCGCTGGTTCGGCAGGGAGCCAACGTTTTCCAGTACAAACAGTGCCGCAACTGCCATGCGCTGGGGGGCAATGGCGGAGAACGTGGCCCTGCTCTGGACGAAATCGCAACCAAAATGACCCGTGACCAAATGGTCCGCCAGGTGATTCAAGGCGGAGGAAACATGCCGGCCTTTGGAAAGAATTTGTCTCCTCCTGAGGTGACCGCGTTGGTTGCATTTCTGGAAACGCTACATCGTCCAAATGAAAGGACTGCCGAAGATGTTTCCCGTTCCGTAGCTGAAGGCAATCGCTCAAAAGCGGGCGACCTGCAACAAGGCTCACGCTATTGATCGCGGTAATTCAGCTTCGCTTCGGCTGGTCGATTCCGTTCTGGCCGTCTGCTGCAATCGCGGGAGCGTGGCTACTGTATATAAATGGGTGGCGGCACATACGCCAGTCAAAACTGGCGCTGCCTGAATGGCGGGCGCTTTGCTTCACGCTAGGATTATCCACACTCTGGTTTGCACTCTCATCACCGCTTGATTCGCTGGATGACGTACTGCTGACAGCGCACATGGCGCAGCATTTTCTTCTGATGTCGGTCGCGCCGCCGCTGATTGTACTTGGCGCGCCTGTGCTTCCGATCCTCCATGGCGTACCACGCCTCGCCTTGCCGATAATCGCGGGAATCTTTCGTCTTCGCATCTTTCACTCCATCGCGCGAGCCGTTGTTGATCCAGTTATTGCCTGGATTGCGATGAATACGGCTTATATTTTCTGGCACGTGCCTCAAGCATTTGAATTGGCATTGCATTCAGAGAACTGGCACAATTTAGAGCATCTGTGCTTCTTCTGGACGTCAGTTGCATTCTGGTGGGTTGTGATACAGCCACAGCAATCCCGGCAACCAACGTCGCGATGGATGTTGGTTCCATATCTACTCGCGGCCGACATCGTGAACACAATTGTTTCCGCCTTCCTGGTGTTTTCCGGGCGGGTGCTGTACTCAACGTATGCACAGGCGCCACGTGTATGCCGACTGGATGCGCTAAGCGACCAGATAGCCGCCGGTGCAGCAATGTGGGTCCTGGGCTCAATTATTTTTCTGGGCTTCGCGATTCCCATTCTGTATCGCTCACTTTCCTCGAGGCTTTCAACCTCCATTGCTTAATAGCTCCAGAACCGCGGGTTGCATTCAATTCGCTTCGCCCCAGTGCTCTAGCCCTATAATCGGTTTGACCTGAGATGGACAATTTGCTTCTATGTTCATAGTCTGCGTCTCTGACCAGCCGATACAGAGAGGCAGACTTTCTAGTGAAAGGTTCCATGCAGCCAAACGTCCAAGGCGAAAACCGTTTTGAAAATGATGCAATCCGATACGCCGCGTATCTGGAAACGCCTGAGGGCCGGTTACGCGAAGACCTGGCATTTGCTAATCTGCAGGATTTTCTTCCTACGCTGTCTGGAACCAAATCACTGTATGCCCTGGATCTTGGATGCGGCCCCGGAACTATCGCTGTTCGCATGGCGCGGCTCGGCTTTCATGTAACACTGTTCGATTCCTCCCTGGCGATGCTGGAGATTGCACAGCGCGCAGTGCGGGAAGCAGATGTTAGTAATCGGACCACAGCCCAATATGGCGACGCGGCCCAACTAGCAAGTCTTTTTACTGCTAAATCATTCGATGTAATTCTTTGCCATAACCTGCTGGAATATGTGGATGATCCGGGTGCAGTATTGTCCGGGGCCGCCGCCCTTCTGCGCGATTCCTCGTCCATACTTTCTGTTCTTGTACGCAGCCAGGCCGGTGAAGCGTTGAAGGCTGCTATTCAAACAGGTGACTTGGCTGCGGCGGAGAATGCATTAAGCTCTGAGTGGGTCAAGGAGTCTCTGTATGGAGGTGAGTTGCGGCTGTTTACGTTAGATAAAATGCGGGACATGCTGAAGAAGACTTTGTTCAGGATGATAGTCGAGCGGGGTGTGCGCACCGTCGCTGATTATCTGCCGCCCAAAGTTTCTCGGACTGAAGAGTACCCACAAATTTTCGAACTGGAGCGCAAACTTTCTCAACGGACGGAGTTCACGGCGCCTGCCCGCTACATGCATTTTTTGGCCATGGGCCTTGCCCACTGAAGGATTGCACATGAGCAATGGCAAAGAACCGCTATCGGCAGCCTTGCATGTACCAGCACATGAAGAAGCCGGCATTGCATTGGGCCTTGGGCTCACCAATGAGTGTAATCTCGCTTGCGCCTTCTGCTATCGCGATCCTCATCGCACGGACCGCCTCTCCCTGGACCAGGTCAAGTCAGTAATGGAGCGGTTACCGGTTCGCTCCGTTAATCTGGGCACTGGCGAAAACGGAATGCACCCGGACTTCCGGGCGATGTTGGCGTACCTGCGCGCTCAGCCTGTTAAGCTCACCATCACTTCCAATGGCCACAGCATTGCCGTTCTGGAAGATCATGAGCTGCGAGCTTTCCACGACATCGAGTTTTCTCTGGACTATCCAACGCAAGCGGAGCAGGATGCGCAACGCGGCCCAGGCAACTGGGAGCTCATACATCAGCAGGCCGAGCGTTGTGTGAAGCTGGGCGTACCTGTGACCGTGATCGCCGTTATGATGAAAGCAAACTACCTGCGCCTGGCGGATGTGGCGCGAGTTGCAAAACCGTTCAACGCTTCCCTGAGAGTAAACGTATATCAATCAGTCCGCTCCGATCTTTATGCGCTCACGTATGAAGAATATTGGGAGGGATTCCGGCAGCTTTTTGAGCAGACCGATGTAATAGCAATTGGCGAGCCGCTGGTTAGAGCCATGGCCGGCCTTCATCCACTTCAAACAGGATGTGGCGCAAGCACGGTGCGGGTTACGCCACGCTCCACAACACAGCCTTGCGTTTACTGGCCGGGACCGGGGCAGCCGCTATCGGATTTAATTTCACAAGGACGTAAAATTTTAGATTCTGCGCCATTCCAGGAAGCCCGCGTGCTTCCCGATGCATGCCAATCCTGCGAGTTCAGAGATACATGCCATGGAGGGTGTGC
>DASRCD010000675.1:0-3698 GCA_035653315.1 Candidatus Angelobacter sp. | reverse complement strand
ACACCTGCATCCACGTCGGGAAAGAAATCCTGCCCCAGGAAAAAGACCAATCCCAGGGAAAGTATGCAGAAAGCGAGGAATGTGGCGGCAAAAAACCTGCGATGGTCCATGGCCGAGCGCAAAGTGCGATGATATGCGTCGCGCAGCTTTTCAAAGTGGATTTCAAACCAGATCTGCAGGCGCTTGAAAGGGGCAGTCCAACCGGTCCCGACTCTGAATTTGTCTTCATGCTCATGGTTCTTGAGCAGATACATGACCAGCGTGGGAACCAGGGTCCGGGAAAGCAGGTAAGAGGCGAGCATGGCAAAGACCACGGCTTCCGCCAACGGCACAAACAGGAATTTCGCCACCCCGGTGAGAAAGAACATAGGCACAAAGACGATGCAGATACAGAGCGTAGAGACAAACGCCGGAACCGCGATTTGTGATGCGCCATCCAGAATGGCCTGCTTCAGTTCTTTGCCCTGCGCCAGATTGCGATCGATATTCTCAATTTCTACTGTGGCGTCATCTACCAGAATGCCGACGGCCAGCGCCAAACCTCCAAGGGTCATGATGTTCATGGTTTCGCCCAGCGCACTGAGCGTAATCACAGAACAAAGAATGGAAAGCGGAATGGAGATGGCGATGATCAGAGTACTGCGCCAGTTTCCCAGAAAAAGTAGGATCATGGCCGCGGTGAGGCAGGCGGCGGTCAAAGCTTCACGCAATACGCCGGTGATAGAAGCCCGCACAAAAAGCGACTGGTCGAATAGCGCTTTAATGTCCAGATCCGCCGGAAGTGTGGGGGCAATGCGTTTAACCGTGTCTTTTACATCGCGGACGATATCCAGCGTGGAAGCGCCGCCGTTTCGCATGATGGTGATAAGCGTTCCACGAAGCCCATCCTGCCGGACAATGTTGGTTTGCGGAGAATAGCCGTCGCGAACGTGGGCTACGTCGCGGATATAAATTGTGGCGCCGTTCTGCGTCTTGATCGGCAATGAGTTGATTTCGGCAATCGTGTCCGGACTGCCATTCATGGAAACTTCATATTGCAGCGCGCCGATTTTGGCCGTTCCGGAGGGAAGAATCAGGTTTTGCGCGCTGATGGCATTTACCACGTCCACCGGCGTAAGCCCTTTAGCCTGCATGGCTGCGGTATCAATATCTACAGCTACCACCCGCTGTTTTCCGCCATACGGATAAGGAATTGCCGCGCCGCTAATAGTTGTGAGTTGTGGACGAACGAAATTGACCGAGAGATCGTTAAGGGCTTGCTCAGAGAGGCTTTTGCTGCTGAGGCCAATCTGCACAATCGGCACGCTGGAGGCAGAATAAACAATAATCAGCGGCGGTGTTGTTCCGGCCGGTAGCTGACGGATGGCCGTTTGTGAAATTGCTGTTACCTGGGAAAGCGCAGTCTGGATGTTTGCCGTGGGATGAAAAAACACCTTGGTGATGGCGCGGCCATCCATCGCCTGCGTCTCAACATGTTCAATGTCGTTGACCGTTGTAGTCAGGCCACGTTCAGTATTGCTGACGATGCGGTCAGTCATCTCCTGCGGAGACAGGCCCGTGAACTGCCAAATGATACTGATGACAGGGATATTGATTTCAGGGAAAATATCGACCGGCGTGCGCAAAATTACGATGGGGCTGAGGATAAGAATCAGCAACGCCATCACAATAAAAGTATAGGGCCTTTGAAGGGCCAGTCGAACAATCCACATCTGCTAAGTCCTTATTGAGTCAATTCAGTTTGTTCATGCCAACATGCGGGAATGAAAGGCTTACTTCATATTGACGTGAAACAGGCCGTGAAGATTCAATAGAAATTATAGTATGCAAACAACTTAAGGAAGCTGAAGATTCGCGAAGAATTGGTTAACAGTTCTTAACTGATTTCGGGCATTTAAGGCAATTCCCCGATCAGCTCTCACCATATACAGGGATGGCGGCGCCTTGAATAACTCTGGCTTCATCACTGCATAAAAACAGAATTACTTTTGCAATTTCCTCAGGCTTGGGCCATTTGGAAAAGTCGGCATTGGGCATGGCTTTGCGATTTGGTTCTGTATCAATGATGCTGGGCAGCACGGAATTCACCCGCACGCCTGAACCTTTCAGGTCCGCAGCCAATGAATCGAAGAGCGCAAGCGCCGCCGCTTTGGATGCAGCATACGCGGAAGCGCCGGCGGCGTGGTCAAAGGCCGCTTTTGAGGCAATATTCACAATGGCCCCGTTCTTTTTCTGAAGCATTGCCGGAACAACAGCCCGGGCCATGTTGTACCCGGCGTGGACGTTCAGCGTCATCATAAGCTGATATGTTTTGGGATCAGTCTCCCAAAGCGTTTTGCCTCCGGCAAAACCGCCAATGGTGTTCACCAAAATATCTACTTGGCCGTGACGGGCCGTGATGCCATCCACCAGTGCGCGACACGCGGCTTCATCGGTGGCATCCAGAGGCAGGATCTCCAGCAATGCATTTGGCCCCACGGCGTCTTTGAGCGCATCTGCTTCGTCCTTCTTTATATAGGTCGCGATGACTGAAGCGCCTTCATGCAGAAAGGCCAGAGTTACAGCGCGCCCAAGGCCGCCAGTGCCGCCTGTGATGAGGGCCACTTTATTTTTGAGTTTATCCACCATCTCAGCCTCCTAATGTGTTTCAACATGCATTGACCACGGAAGATGAAAACTATTCCAGCTTTTATCAGTGAACTGCCAGGCTTCACCACAAACTATTCTTTACATTATCAAATAAGAAAAAGATTTATCTGCAACTCTGGTCGCCATCGGGAGTCTCTGTGCGCGTGAAATTTGGGGTTGACCCCCATGCCATCAGTTTGAAACAGCTTGACGGTCTGCAACATGCCAGGATGGACTGCGCGACTGTGGCATCTGCTAAAACAGCGCAGGAAAAGAAACCATAAATCATTCACTGGGCAGGCTGTCTTTTCCTGATCATTATTCACAATTGGCTTTACAATCTTTTTACAGCCTGCCTGACCTGCTGCTCATATACTTAGAAGCTAGCCTGAACATACGTTAGAACTCGCTTTTTTAACGGTTATTCCGTTTCAAGAAAGCGTGCAAAATTCCGGGAAGAAATCCAACACAGGGAATGAATATGAAACGAATGCTCAAAGCAGTCATGATGCTGGTCTTAGCCTGTACGACGCTCTTCATGCAGGCGCAGGAGCGCGGCAGAATGAACCTGCCTCCCGGAGAAAATGTTATGGGCAAGGTAACCGCGGTCAGCAAAGACTCGCTGACGGTTTCTCCTGTCAATGGCGGTGATGTAATCACGGTAAAAATTAATGAGAATACGCGCGTTATGAAACAGCGCCAGCCCGTAAAACTGGAGGAGATCAAAGCCGGGGACACGGTCTTTGCCCGTGGTGAACTCAACAATAAAGTGATGCAGGCGGCAATCGTCAGCCTGATGAATCCTGAGATGGCTCAACGCCTTCAAGGCAGAGGAACTGCCGGCGCAACAGCGGGTTTCAGTCGGGAAGACCTGGGCAAGAAATTTATTATCGGCGAAGTCAAAGCCATCAATGAAACCAAGCTGACTCTCGCGCGGCCTGACGGACAGACGCAGGAAATTGAAGTGGATGAGAACACAAGCTTCAAGAGGGATAATCAGAGCATCACGCTGCCGGACATTAAAGTTGGCGACTTTGTGCACGGACGCGGTGAGTTGAAAGACAATGTTT
>DASRCD010000674.1:0-4625 GCA_035653315.1 Candidatus Angelobacter sp. | reverse complement strand
GAATTCATCTGCCGCGTGACTTCATCAAAAATGTCATTAATGCGTGAAAGATTGAGCCTGGCCTGTTCGAGGCGCGCTTCCGCCAGCCGCTTCTTGGTCTTGAACTTGGTGATACCGGCGGCTTCTTCAATAATGGCGCGGCGATCATACGGCTTGCTGCTGAGGATCTGCCCAATGCGTCCCTGCTCAATGATGGCGTACGACTCTGGCCCCAAGCCTGTGCCCATAAAGATGTCCTGGATGTCACGCAGGCGGCAGAGCTTGCCGTTGAGCAGATATTCACTTTCGCCGGTGCGGAACAGGCGACGCGTAACCATGATTTCACCCTTGGCAAAAACCACGGGCTTGAACTTGCGGCGGCGGATTTTAAGCACCACGGCGCTGCCATTTTTTTGCGCTGCTTCGGCATCGGGCTCGGCGATTGTCTCTGCTGAAGGAGCCTGCTGTGCGGCGGATGCCGTTTCAGCTTCGATAGCCGCGGCTTCAGGCGCGCCTTCGTCATCTGCTGCCTGGTCTTCCGTTTCACCGGAAGGACCCGCTTCGGCTTCTGTTCCTTCCTGCGCATCCAGCGGCCCCGGCTGCACCTCGGCTACGTGGGCCTCAGTGGCTTCAGCGGCGGTGGCGCGGACTGTGGCCTCATCCCAGTCGTCCTCAGAAGGCATGTCATTCTGGACGTCAATTTCAGGTTCCCCATTCACTTCGCCTTCATAGACCTGGGGATCAATCAGCGTGAGAGACACTTCCGCCATGCCAGTGGGCTTGCGGTCACGCGTGCCGGCAAAGATCACATCTTCCATGCGGACGCCACGCAGGCTCTTGGCGGATTGTTCACCTAAAACCCAGGAAATGGAGTCAGAAATATTGGATTTACCGCACCCATTAGGCCCCACGACGGCAGCAATGCCCTCTCCGGGGAACTTGAGTTCCGTACGGTCACAGAAGGACTTAAAACCGAGGATTTGCAGCTTCTTTAATTTGAGCAACTTCCTACTCCTTCAGGAATGGCCAATCGTCTATCCAAGGTGCGAAAACCGCATCTTGGAGACCCGCCTCGCACTGCGGCTGAGCAGGTGCGAACTTCTGTTTCTTTCGGGTCTCACTGGCTGGAGTAGATAACCCGCGTTCCAGCTAATGTATCCAGAGAGAAACCTACGGTCAAGAGTATAGCCCACAATATCTTGTGGATAAGTCTCCCAAACCACAGTATGTCGCACTGCTTGTGCAGCAATTGGGCAAAACACTCCTGTGAGGTGTTGTATGAGATCGGAAGAATCGCGTGAGAGCTAACTAAACTGTAGCGCTAATGGTGCAACCAGACAAGATGCTTAAGCCGCGAATTGGTACACCAGAGCACGAGAGGCTAAAGGATTAAGGTGGAGGAGTTCTAAGTTCACGAAGTTATCCATGTACTCGCGATATGAGTCTGACCACCGGCGGCAGTGATCGCGTCCATTCGATATTCGCTGATCATTGATCCAGTATCCAGCGATTGGGTGATCGAGCAATTCAATTTTAACCGGACATTCACCACGACACGGTTGTCCTCCTGTGTAATGCAGCGGCAGGGAGTTTTATGCCGGTAGTAGTTCAATACCTGTAAGACCAAGGAGAAACTATGCGTCGGTTCAGCGTCTTACGCGGGGTGATCCCGTGCTTGCTGTTTGCAGCAACAGTTCTGGTGGGAATTACGGCAAAGGCCGAAGGCGATCCTCACAAGGCCAAACACATCATCGTATTGGTCCAGGAGAACCATTCGTTCGACAATTACTTTGGCGCGTTGGCGTATGCGCCGGGAAGTCCATATCACAGCCCTCGCCGGGAAGATGGCGATGATCATGACGGCGGCTGCAATAAAAATGACCATTCCTGTGTGGACGGCCTGACCTGCCGCGTGGATGAAGCCGGCAACTTCACTTGTCGCAATTCCAACCGCGACGATGACGGCAGCACCGTATTTTCTTTCCATGACTCACGCCGTTGCGTGATTCCGGACCTTGATCACGGCTGGGCCAGCACGCATCGGGAAGCAAATTTCAACCGCCCGAATGACACATTGTTTCAGAGCCTGATGGATGGTTTTGTGCTGATCAATGACAAAACCGAACAGATTGATAATGGCGTGGAAAACCCCACTGACGACCAGACCATGGCCTTTTATAACCAGAATGAAATTCCCTTCTACTATGATCTGGCGCAAAAATTTGCCGTGAATGATCGCTACTTCGCTTCAGTGCTGGGTCCGACTTTTCCGAACCGGTCTTATCTGATGGCAGCAACCTCATTCGGACATCTCACCACCAGCGACAGCTTTCCGCCTCCGGGAAGCGGCGGCTATAAGCCGATCACGGGCACGATTTTTGATCTGATGGAACAGCATGGCGTGACCTGGGCAGACTATTTCCAGGATGTCCCGCAGGGCGGCAGCTTCCGTCCGTTCCCTGCTCCTATTGATCCGCATTTTCTTCCGTTTCCCGTGTTTCTGGCGCAGATTGCAGGTGCGCCCGGCGTGCCGCCACTGCCCCAGGTCTCTTTTGTGGATCCGAACCTGGGCGTTCTGGGCACCGCCAATGAGAATGATGAACATCCGCCAACTGACATTCAACGCGGACAGGCTTTTATCTCACAGGTTATCAATGCAGTGCGTAACAGTCCTTTCTGGAAGGACACCATTATTGTTCTTACCTATGACGAGCACGGCGGATTTTATGACCATGTGATGCCGCCGCGCGCGAACCAGGGACATGCGCCCAATCCTGACGGCATCAGCCCCGGACAGTGCGCCGATCTTTCCAATCCTCCGCTGAGTCTGCAACCCGGCAAAGGCGCGGAGTGCTCAACCAATTTGTTGAGCGCCACCGATACCACCACGAAGGATGCAGCCGATCTTTGCCCACAGTTCGCACTCAACCCAACAGGGCCATTTCCGGCAGCGTGCGCCAACTTTGATCAATACGGCGTCCGAGTACCTTTCCTAGCGATCTCGCCGTTCTCCAAACCCAGCTATGTTTCACACACAGTGGGCGACCACACATCCATACTTGCGCTGATTGAAACCGTGTTCATGACGCCTGCTACCCAGAACAACAAAGGCAAAGATGGTGACGGTGATGGCGACGATGTGGCGGCGCATCCGCATCTGACCAAACGCGACCAGAACGCCAATACGCTGGAAGATATGTTTGACTTTAATACTTCGCCTTCTTTGAATACCAAGATTGGCGTGGCGCTTCCACCGGCACAGGACTGCACACCGAAATAAAATGTGTGGGGCTGATTACATGAGGTCCGGCGCGAGCCGGACCTTTTTATTCTGTCAATTACTTTGGAACTGCGGGTGGTGAGGACAGGCACAAATTTTTGATCACCCGATTCTCTACTCTCCTAGCTTCTCAAAGAACCGGATAATGCTTTCAATGCCGCGATAGAAGTTAGGGATGTGGAATTTTTCATTGGGAGCGTGAAGGTTATCGTCGGGCAGGCCAAAGCCCATCATCACGCTGGGGATTTTTAGCACGTCCTGGAAATCGGTGACGATGGGAATGGAGCCGCCGGAGCGGATGAAGACCGTTTCTTTTTTGAAGACATCTTTCAGCGCTTCCGTGGCGGCCTTGATGAAATGGTTATTGGTGCCGACCACGCAGGCCGGGCCTTTGCTGAAGACCTTAATGTTGGTTTCAATTCCTTTGGGCGTAAGCTTCTTGATGTACTTGGTGTACTTTTTCAGGATGTCATCCGGGTCCTGGTTCGGCACCAGGCGCATGGAGACCTTGGCGAATGCACGCGCGGGAATCACGGTTTTGGCGCCGGGAGCGGTAAAGCCTCCGGGCATGCCATGGACTTCAAGCGTGGGGCGCGCCCATGTGCGATAAAGGACGGAATAGCCGGGTTCGCCGGTAAGCACCTTTGATCCTACTTCGGTCTTGCGATAGTGCTCTTCATTAAAAGGCAGGCGCTTCCAGGCTTTCAGCTCGTCTTTGCTTGGCTCCTTTACACCTTTATAAAAACCGGGAATCAGGATCTTGCCCTTGGAATCTTTCAGTTGGCTGATGATCTCAATCAGGGCAAAAAACGGATTGGGAGCAGCGCCGCCGTACATGCCGGAATGCAGGTCAGTCTTTGCGCCTATGGCTTCAATCTCCGTATAAACCAGTCCGCGCAGGCCCACGCAGAGTGTGGGAAGGTTAGGCGCAAACAATTCTGTGTCACAGACTAAGGCAAAATCCGCCTTGAGCTTGGCTTTCTGGGCGCGGACATAAGCGGCAATCGACTCGCCGCCAACTTCTTCTTCACCTTCAATCAAGACTTTTACATTGATGGGCAGCTTGCCGTTGTGGCCGCGCATGAGCGCTTCCAAGGCCTTGATTTCCATCCAGAGCTGGCCTTTGTCATCGACTGCGCCGCGAGCATAGAGATTCTGGTTGCGCTCCGTAGGCTCAAAGGGTGGCGTGACCCATTCATTGAGAGGATCGGGTGGCTGGACATCATAATGTGCATAGCACAGGACAGTGGGCTTGCCTGGGGCGTGCAGCCAGTCACCATAGACCAGCGGATGGTTCTTGGTGGGGACGACCTCAACGTTTTCCATGCCGATGCGGCGCAATTCGTCGGCAACGAAGATGGCCGCG
>DASRCD010000673.1:0-5102 GCA_035653315.1 Candidatus Angelobacter sp. | reverse complement strand
GCGGTCAACTTCGCCAACCTGAATGAAGGAACGGCACTGGACAATACCGTAACCTACATTCCGCGCTTCCACACCATCACCATGGACTTGCAGGAAAACAGGGGGCCCGGACTGCCTTTCACTTTGGTCCCACGTGTTCGCGCCACCACGCTGCTTTATAGCACTGATCCGCTGGTCTATGGCGCCGCCAACCCAGCGCTCGGTATTCCTTCAGGCGTTCCACCACAGAACACCGCAACCAGGCATTTCTTTACCGGCCGCTCAGATGCCTTTGACGCGACTCAATCCTCCGGTAATCCACTGGATGGGCGCATGGATTCTGAAAGCATTCGCGTTTCCAACGATGGCAAGCACGTTTACATTTCTGACGAATATGGCCCTTACGTTTATGAATTTGAGCGCTCCAGCGGAAAGCGCACACGCGTTTTCCAACTGCCGGCGCATCTGTTTGTCAGCAACCTGAGCTCGATCGGACAGAATGAAATCAGCGGCAATAAGAGCGGCCGCACCGCCAACAAAGGCATGGAAGGTCTTGCCATTACTCCTGACGGCAAAACACTGATCGGCATTATGCAAGCCGCTTTGATCCAGGATGCCAATCTGGGCAAGGCAGCGAAAAAGCTTTTACGCATTGAAGTGATTGATCTTGCTTCCGGCCAGACCATTCACGAATTTGCCTACGGACTCACGGACGGCTCCGGCGTGAGCGAGATTACCGCCCTGAACAATCATGAATTTCTTGTAGATGAACGCGATGGCGATGGCCGCGCCAATGGCGATGCTGCCGTGGTAAAGGAAATTTTCAAGATTGACCTGGACGGCGCGGTCGATATTACCAATATGGATGGAACCACTGCCGCAACGCATGAAGTCCCCAAAACTTTGTTCCTGAATGTGGTGCAGGCGCTGGTGAATGCAGGCTTTGATCCCACAGAAATCCCGGCAAAGATTGAAGGCGTGGCTCTGGGTGAAGACATTACACAAGGCCATGGCAGAATGCATACGCTTTGGGTGGCTAACGATAATGATTTTCTGGCCACCGTGCCCGACCCCAGCGGTAACCTGATTCCCAACCCGAACCAGTTCTTTGTTTTCGGCTTTACTGACGAATCCCTGAACGGCTCAGAATTAGTTCTTCAGAAGATCAGCGGCGACTGAGCAACTCGCAAATCAGCCCCACAATCACTGTCCCCAGGACCTATTCAGGTTTTGGGGACATTTTAGTTTTCGGGTCATTGTTTAATTTGCCAATTTTTTATGCGCTGCTACTCACCAAGGATACAGAAGGAACTTTGGCCTAACAGGCCTGTGCTGCGCAGTCCCTTCAACCTGGAATCTGGAACGTAGCATTGTGAAGTTTTGCACGACTCCCTTTCCGCTTTGGCATCCTGCGATGCAAGCGTTCTCATCGCAATCTATAAGGGAGAAATTTCATGGCTTCAAAATCCAGCAGCAGTAGAACACGGAAAAGCAGTTCTTCAGGATCTAGGTCATCGTCTTCACGGGCTTCTAGTTCACGGTCTTCGCGCACAGGGGGCAGCAGCAGATCAAAAACCAGCTCCAGAGGCAATTCACGCAGTGCGCGCGGTTCAAGTTCAGGAAGCAGCAGCACAGGCTCAAGCCGCAAAAAGACTTCGTCCGCGCGCGGCGGATCAGCGCGTGGTAAGACAAGCAGGGCATCATCGTCACGCAGCTCTGGTTCGTCCCGTGGCCGCTCCGGATCACAATCAAAGTCGCGCCTGCTCACCGATCATGAAGAGATCCGGCAATGGGCTGAAGAGCGCGATGCCAAGCCAGCATGCGTGCGCGGCACAGGAGGCGGTGAAGATGTGGGAATGATCCGCCTGGATTTTCCAGGATACAGCGGCGAACAATCATTGCAGCCGATTGACTGGGATGAGTGGCTGGAGAAATTTGACGAAAGCAATCTGGCCCTGCTCGTCCAGGACAATCTGGCGCGAGGTGGCCGCAGCAATTTCAACAAGCTGGTCAACCGCGAAAATGCTGAGGCCGGAGCAAAGCGAAAATCGCAGGGCGCTCGCGGGAGTTCGCGCCGCAAAGCAGCTTAATCCGCTACTTTGCCTGAATTACCTGGTCAACGATAAGTGAGTGGTTTCCATTCATCGCCGCGCTTGATCGCCAGTTGGATCGGGCGCGGCGGACCTTTTTTCGGGACCGTCACCTCTGCCCAGAGCTCGTCCTTGGTTTCGCGGTTCAACTGAGGTAATTCAGCGTGTTCGGGAAGAAAGAAGAGCACGGGTGGCGACAGAAAATATACATCGTCACCATAATCAAACGGGCGTCTCCATAGGGTAACAAACAAATTGCTCGGGCGTTCTGTCTTATGCGCTACCAGGGTGTTGTTCTCCACTGTCAACTCAATATAGTTCTGAGTAAATTCCTCTGGTTTTACGGACGGGTTTTCTCTACCGGCTGCGCTACCCTTAAGGTCCGGCGTATGCACTTCAAGATTCAAAGCGAGATAACGCCCTCGAATTGGCAGGTCAGGATCAACTTGTCCGGCACGCACCCACACACGTGGACGGTAGGAGCGATCATAAAGCAGCTTCCCACCCAGGGTGAGAACAATAAGAATATGAATAAGGGTGATTGCCAATCCTTTGTATAAAGGCTTCATTGATTTGCTCCTGCGCCAGCTGCGGCGCGCGCGATTAAATCCGTACGCAGCCGGTTCAATACCCAGCCACCGGCAAGAAAAATGGCCCCCAGCAAAATCAACCCCATGGAACGGCCAAGCTTATCCAGCACCGTGGAGAAATAGAACCCGGTTAAATCGAGCGCAAAGATAACAATTCCATAATTGATAAACAACCTGAGATTTTCATGCACGCCCCAGTAGCAGAATGCGCAGGCAGCTAGGGCAATCCAAACGTAGAGCAGCAGATTTGATTCCAGACTGCCATAGCCACAAATGATCACCAAAACATTAATCCATGCCGCTGAAACAAATATGGGAAGGGAACGTTTTTTCCTGGTGACAGCTGCAAAAACTAATATTGGCAGGTACGCTCCGATGTATCCCACATATTCAAGCCAGGAAGGCAGGCTCTTGTAGCCACTACCCAAACCCATCCCGCCGATTTCAGAAGCGGCAATTACATCAATAAGAAGGGGCAACAGCGTTATCGATCCAATAGAAATCAATCCCATCTGCAAGCGGCGATTTGATTGTTTTGAAGGTGTGCTGATATAGAGCAGAGCCAGCAAAAGAAGACCCTGCGCCGCAATGTTCCAGGACCTGTAATAAATCTCCGTGGCCACGTCCCACTCGCCTGCTATCCAAGCAGGGACAAGCAGAGCAGCCAGCAGAGCCTGCGGCCACTGCCGCAAAACCAGCCATGCCAGCACCGCGCCCAGTGACCACAAGATAAGACCGCCGGGCCAGTGTTCTTCAAGGTTAAAGATTTGCCCGGCCAGATAAATGCCTGCGCCAAGGCTTGCCGTGCCGATGCCGTGCAAAGCCATCCCAATGGCAGGAACTTTTTCGCCAAGTACGGCGCCAGCAATGTGAAACACTGCCACCATTGCCAGCACAACCGTAAAACGCTGCCAGGGCGCGATCTGGTCCCAATGCGAACTGACGAAGAGAAATGTACCGGTGCAGAGCATGATCGCGCCAAAAGTAATGGCCAGACGCGCAGGCAGGCCAAGGCGTTGACGGTCAGAGCGGTGTTCAAATTCGCGGATTCGATCTGCTGTGAGGGGGTCAATTAAATGCGCGTCAACCCAGCGCTCAAGGTATTTTTCCCAAGCCATTGATTTCACTTTCTGTATCGGGCTTTTACGGAAGTTAATAAACCGACAGACTCTTTAGAACGAGAAACTCTGGCTACTTTGCAGGCATTGTATTTGCAATATATCCAAAGAGTTACACAGCTGCTCCAGTATAAGAGCTGTTGATGAGAGCCAATGACCACAGAAACTTTATATAGCTACTTCGTAAAAACAGCTTTTGGCATCATCACATGCACGCCCTTGTTGCCATCCACTAATTCGGTGATGTCCACATCACCGGCCACGCTGGTAAGCATGTATGCATCGTCTTTACTCATGTGCTTTTCAGCTACCAGGAAATCAATCATCTCGCGCACGGCAATGCGCGTTGCTTCAAACAGCTCGGCATTAAAGCCCATGCTGATGTAGTGCGTCGGCGTCTCTGCTCGCGGATACTTCTGCCCTGTGCCTTTATGCACGATGAACTGCAACGTTCCCACCAGCGAAGTTTCCAGCGCCGTAATGTCGACTTCGCCATTACCCTGTCCGGCATGTCCATCACCGATTTCAAACAGCGCACCGCGCGCATGCACCGGCAGAAAGAGTGTTGTGCCTGCAACAATCTCTTTGTTGTCCATGTTGCCGGCGTGAACGCTAGGCGGAGCGCTGTCAAAGCGCCCGTATGATTCCGGCGGCGCAACGCCCATGCTGCCAAAGAATGGATGCAGGGGAATTTCAATTCCCGGCGCAAACTTAGCCACCATGCGGTCTTTATCCAGTGGAATGATCTTCATCTTGCGATAAGGAAAGTCTTCCGGCAGAAATCCGCGCGTTGGGCCGAATGCGTTATAAGCATAAGGAATGGCAAGATCAATTTTTTGAATACGAACTTCCAGCGTGTCTCCCGGCTCAGCTTCTTCCACATAGACAGGCCCATTCAGAATGTGGCCGCCCGGGCCTTTATTGGTCACTTCTTTGTAAATATCGCGAAGGCTCTGCTGCACCTGGTCGGCGGGAACTCCTGCGCGTTCCAGTCCCGTGGGGCTGTTGGTAATCAGCGTGTCAAATTCAACCGTGTCGCCGGAATGTATGCGCAATACCGGCGTTGCTGTGGCATCGTAATATCCCCACGCCACGGTTTTAGGCGTGGCCGGCAGCTTGAATTTTTGCGGTCCTAAAGCTGTGCCGGGCGTGGATTGGGCGGCTTGCGGCTGCGACTGGCTGAATGCAAATGTGGATATTACGAGAATTAGTAGTAGAAGATAGCGCATGTGCCTCCAGAGAGTAGCGAAAATGCTTACATAGAGAGCAGCCGATGGCAAGCAGAACAAATGCTACTTCACCATTCAAGCGGACACTTTCCCAAT
>DASRCD010000672.1:0-7521 GCA_035653315.1 Candidatus Angelobacter sp. | reverse complement strand
CGTGGGCGGTAATAAAAACTTCAGGAACGGCGGCAGCCTCCGCAAAGCTCAAATTGGCCGGAATTTCCGCAAGCAGGCGCTCATACGTGACAACATATTCGGCGTGCGCTCCCCCGCCGATCAGGCCTAAGACGCGCTGCCCCGGCTTCCATTGCCGCACAGACGTCCCCACCTCGGCGACTTCGCCGGCAAATTCCATTCCGGGAATTTCAGCTGGAACGCCGGGAGGCGGCGGGTATTTGCCTTGCCGCTGAAGAAGATCGGCGCGATTAAGCGAAGAAGCGCGGACACGAACAAGGACTTGATCGTTGTTGATGGTCGGCTTGCCTACTTCTCGGATTTCCAGAACTTCCGGGCCGCCAAAATGAGAGATCCAGACTGCCTGCATAATATTCATCCGTTAGATGCCGTTTACCTGGATTTTTATTTGGTGCGCTGCTGCTTGATCAGCATGAGCGCTACCCTGTTCGCACAATAATTGCGTAATGCCTTCAGCCAAAGCAAATAGTTGTGATCTGCTTTTTATCCTGATAAAGTTCTGCTCAACCGGCCCCCTTGGAAACTTACCATTTTTCGCCAGGAGCATAACCCAAATGTTGCGATCGACGAGAGTAGTGTGCATTGTGATGATGTTGGTTTTAAGCTGCGCCGCGCAGGCGCAGAAAAAGCGCGTTGCCGTGCTGGATTTTGATTACGGCACCGTGCAGCAATATGTCTATGGGATTTATGGCAGCAATCAGGATGTGGGCAAAGGCATCACGGACATGCTGGTGGAAAAGCTGGTCACGGACGGAAAATACTCCGTTATTGAGCGCAAGGCGCTCGACAAGATCCTGGCCGAGCAAAATTTTTCCAACAGTGACCGCGCCAATCCAGCCACGGCGGCCAAGATCGGCCAGATTCTTGGCGTGGATGCCATCATCATGGGTTCTATTACCAAGTTTGGCCGGGACGATAAGCAAAAAAGTTATGGCGGGCTGGGCGGAGGCCGGTTTGGCTTGGGCGGCGCAGGCATAAAGAAGTCTGAATCTAAAGCGGTATGCGCAATCAGCGCGCGCCTGGTGGACGTGAATACCGGCGAAATACTCTCTGCCGTTACAGGCGAAGGCGAATCCAAGCGCTCCGGAACATCGCTGGTTGGTGGAGGCATTGGCAGTGGCGGAGGCGGTGCGGGCGGCTTTGATACGCATGCCTCAAATTTTGGACAGACCTTGCTGGGTGAAGCCGTGACACAAGCCGTGAGTGACGTAGGCCTGAAGCTCGATAATGCATCGACGAGCCTTCCAACCCGCAAAGTGGAAGTATCTGGAGTCGTGGCAGATGTAAGCGGCAATACGCTGATCATTAACGTGGGCAGCAAAACCGGCTTGAAAGTTGGCGACAAGTTGGAGATCAGCCATGCAGGACGCCAGATCAAAGATCCCGCCACGGGAAAAGTACTGAAGACCATTACCACCAAAGTTGGCGATGGTGTGGTGACAGAAATTGATGCTGACTCGGCGACGCTTAACTTCACCGGCTCAGGTCCGGTAAAGGTCGGCGACATCGCGAAAACACCGACGGCAAATTAACATAAATCAGTCACACCGAAGAAGCGGCTGCTGCCCGGCAGCCGCTTTTTTCATTCGAGCCATTTAGTAAACGTTTAGTAACGTTCTATTTAGTGCCTTGTTCATGCTCGCGCATCGACTATCAATGCATTGCCGGTGAACGGAACAGCTTGCCCACATTCAAGCCTATGTTGAAAGAAAAACTATTCAGCGCAAATGTGGCGCTGCGTGAATAGCCTAACTCAAGGCGCAATACGCGCGTAGGCTCAAAACCAACCCACGCATCAAAACCATTTTCCCTGGTAAGGCCAACCCCGCTGGCGGAAGGCTGCCCTGTGTTGCCCGGCGGAGGCGCGTTGGGCGCTGGGCCGCCATTTTGATCATTGCCGCCGCTGCCCTGGCCATTGTTTCCTGAGCCTTTGCCAGAATTGCCATCGCGCGGCACTACAGCGTCAAAGCGATTGAATACCTGCTGGTTGCCGAAAGGAACAATCTGGTAAGCTGAGCCGCCGGCATAGACGCGTTTTGTCAGATCAAACTCCGCGCCTTCTTCAAAGTGGGCCACGCTGCCCAGCGAAATAAAGTCGCGCGTGACTAATTCAGAATCAGGAACAGTATTGCCCACGCCTGCCGCAACAAAGGGGTTGAGCCTGCCAAAACGATGGCGGAAACGATTGTTCCAGTCAATGGTTGGTTTGCCCGGACTAAAACCCTTGCTCACGCTGCCCGTGGGATCCGAGGCAGTGAGCGTGGAAGTGTAGTTTAAAGGACCAAGCGGCGCGTATGCTTCCACGCCAAAGTAAGCATCGCCCGCGCCGGCGTCATGCAATGTGGTTTGCCCGGTAGTGTCATTGGCGAAATATAAAGGCACTCCTGCGAATACGCCAAAATTGCGGTTGAAGTCATAGCCAAGCGTGGAATCAAGCTTAAGCAATGTGCCGGATGAATTGGCCATGCCGCGGAAGGTCTCATACTCACTGAAGCCGCGAATTGCAGAAGATGACTCTTCTTCCGTGCGATGGATGGTATTTGCGGCATTGGCTGAAGAGGCATCCTGCGCAGCAAGGTTCGTGGCCATGCCGGTGGCAAGTAAGAACATGGAAAGAAGTCGAGCACAAAATAATTTCATAGGATTTCCCTCATGCAAGTTTGGCCGCGCTTTCTTTTTCGCGGTCAATGCTTGCGCAGAAAACATGAACGGCAGAGACGCAGCTTTCGCTGCGTCCCCGGCCGCTTTTCAGTTTGTTAGCTATTTACGCGGGAATCAGAAGATAAAGCTATATCCCGTCGTTATCGTGTTCTTGTCCATGCTCATGCTCGTTGTCATGGTCACGATCTTTGTTCTGGTCGCGTCCGCGCTGGCGGTGCCGTTCATGGTCGCGGTCTCTTTCGTGCTCGCGCTCAACTTCTTTTTCGCGGTTCCTGTCACGATCACGATCACGGTCTCTGTCTTTATCTCTGTCTCTGTCTCTGTCCCTATCCCTGTTGTGGTCTCTTTCATGGTCGCGATCATGCTGCCCCACGGAGTGGTTGCTGCCGCGTTGCGCGGTGGCTTGAAGTGTTCCATACGTGCTGCCACCCACAGTGAGAACCAGTAGCCAGGCAAATTGCCGTAATTTCCTCTGCATATTTCAATCTCCTTGTAGCTTTGGATTTTGTGGCGATTTGGGCGATTAGTTAGGTAAAGATGCCTGCGTATTCTGCGAAGTTGCGCTGCGCAACTATAGAAAGCGCCGATCACGAAAATTTAATTTAAGCGTTGTTGCGCAGAGGTTGTCATGCAAAGTGAAATACTTGCTTTACTACAAAGCTAGTAACGATTGCTGCGTAGTGTTGATTTTTCGTGAATAAATTTTCAAAACAAATTTGTTCCGCTACTCTGCTCTGTGAGTCCTATCTAGTGAGGCCCAGCGAACCGGTCGGGCGATTTCGGTTCGCTGGCTGCTTAAGGGAGCCTCAGAGCAACCACTTTGAGGCTCCTTTATTTATTCAACATGCATAGTGAATAATATGGATTCGTCATGAGACACTGGAAAGTGGAGCACAGCGAATGCATTTTATTCTGATGTACCAGGTGGATGATAACTACGTTGAAAGGCGCGAGGAATTCCGCGAGTTACATCTCAAGTATGCGCAGGCTGCCTATGATCGCGGAGAGTTGGTTCTTGCCGGAGCGCTGGCGGAGCCGGTGACCGGCGCCATGCTGGTGTTTCGCGGCCCCACGGAAGAAACCGCCGAAACATTTGCCAAAAATGATCCTTACGTGATCAACGGATTAGTCCGCCAGTGGAAGGTGCGGAAGTGGAACACCGTGATTGGCGATGGTGCAAAGGCGGGATAAAAGCCCGCCGGCTACTTGCTTCTTTTTCCGTTGCCGGCCTTTGCCGCTTCCACCCTTGCGGCATGCTGCTGTATAAGCGCATGTTCCACCACGCGCTGCATATCAGCCATGGGTGCGGGCTTGCCGGTCCAGATTTCAAATTGCCGCGCGCCCTGCTGCACAAACATTTCCAGTCCCAGAATAATATGGAGTCCATGCTCTTTTGCCATGCGGACCATGCGCGTGTCCGCGGGCGTATAGACCATCTCAAAAAAATATTTTGCTTTCAGCTCCTGCTCTGAGATGGGCAGAGGGTCGCGATTACCATCCATGCCGACCGGCGTGGCATTGATGATCACATCAAATTCCAGCTTCTTGAGCATGGTGCGATTAATCACTTTTGCGCGGGCCTGCTTGGCCAGTTTCTGCGCCGCAGCCGGTGTGCGGTTCAGGATGTACACATCCGCCCCGCGCTCCTTCAATCCAAAAACAGCGGCACGCGCAGCGCCACCTGCGCCGAGCACAAGGATTTTTGATTCCTGCAGGCGGATGCGCAACTCCAGCGGGCGCACAACTCCATTCACGTCAGTATTGAAGCCGTAGAGGTGGCCATCCTGGCCGCGAATCAGCGTGTTGGCCGCGCCCACTTTTGTGGTCCATGGATCGGTTTTGTCCAGATGTTTCAAAATCTGCTCTTTGTACGGCATGGTAATGCTGAGGCCGGCAATGGGAATGTCCTTGATGCAAGCCAGCAGATCTTCCACAGACTTTGCATGCAGCGCAAGATAAACGCCATTCACATTTTCACGACGGAACGCTGTATTCAGCATCACGGGTGAAAGCGAGTGCGCTACCGGGTCGCCGGCAACGCCATAAACGCGCGTGGCGGCATCCACCTGTTCAATGCGATATGTGTCGCGCAGCATGCGGGCCGTTGGCTGGCCGGGAGCCGTTTCTTCTCCGGGGTTGGCGGCGGCAAATGTAAACTGGCTTCCTGCACGCACGGAGAGCACGCGGCTGATGACCCCCTGTTCACCCATGCACAGCCCGATTAGTGAATGCGAATGACTGTACTTTTGCAGAAACTTCATCATCAACACGTTGTCGTAAAGCGAATTGGCGGTGGTGACTAGCTTGAAGAAGTCGGCCGGATGCTCCTTCATCTTTGCAAAAGTTTCTTCCAGCTTTTTGGTGCCACGAAAATCATGAAAAGAAAGGATCAGGTTTGCGGACCGGCGCAGACGGTTGAAGTCGGCGGGTTTGAGCTGTGTGGCAGTTTCCAGCTCAACATCCACCAAATGGCAGCCAATGTTCGCGGCTTTGGCCAGGATATCCACTTGAGAAGCAATGGATCCCTTGAATTTTCCGCCATTTACAGCCCGCCGGCAGGTGGCGATAATCAGCGCCTCGGGATGGAATTCAATAAATGTCTTTAGCTTGGGCAGGCCTAAAGCCGGCTTGGGAAGGTAATCTAACCTGAACTCAATAAAAGGGTTATCGCGGACAATGAGGTCCGCCTTCTGCACCATCTCAGCTGGATTGGTGGCGGTAAGGGCCACGCACACCCGGGGCAGCCGGGCGGGCAGGAACCTTGGAGCGAAACTGGATGGTATTCCATTCATTGGCTTTAGCTAAAGGTGGCATCATACGTGAGCGAAAATCATACATTCAAGCACGGAATGCAGGAAGTGAATAGAACTTCTGTAATTAAGCGTATCTCCTTAGTAAATAAGAGTTTAGTTGAAGTCACAGGAATAGCGGTGATATGTTCCACCGCGGACGCTTCTGCGTCCTGGCGGGAAATGGCGCGTTTTCCCGCAGGGAGATGGGGAGAAAAGTTATGAAGAAACTGGGACTGGGATTGCTGGCATCTGCTGGAATCCTTCTTTCGACTGCAAGCTTTGCACAGCCGGCACAGCCCGCTCAAGCGTCACCAAAACCGCAACAGCATGGCAGCAGCGTCGGTGACGTACCCACTCCGAATGATATGTACTGCTCGGGTTTCATTAGCTCAGAACCGGTTCCCGACAAATGGTTTGTCGCCGGTGGCCACAACAGCCCTGACCAGACACGCTATGGCGCGGCCTCAGACACGATTTTTATTCATGGCCAGGGATTGAAGGAAGGCGACCGTTACCAGATCATCCGGCACGTGAGAGATACCAACCATTATGAAACTTATCGCGGCCAAAGAGCAGCCGTGCACAATGCCGGTGAGCCTTATTTTGAAATGGGTATTTATCGCGTAACGGATGTACAAAAGAATACCGCGATTGCCGTACCGGAATTGAGCTGCGCTGACGTAATTCCCGGCGACATTGTGGTTCCCTTTGTAGAACGCCAGGCGCCGCAATTCCGCAAAGTTGCCCTGGAACATTACACGCCCCCAAATGGCAAGACCGTGGGCCGCATCATCATGGCCAAGGAGTTTGATTCACTTCTCGGCACGAAATACAAGGTGTACCTGAGCATTGGCGAAGACAAGGGTCTTAAGCCGGGAGATTACCTGCGCGCTACGCGGACCTATTCATATACTTACCACGATTTTGAAGCCGGTCTTTCCCTGAAAGCCAGCGACAATGAAGACACGCAGGTGCATCCTAGGAAGCTGCCCAAAGACGATGTTTCCAGCCTGCCGCGCAGAACGCTGGGCGACATGATTGTGCTCCAGGTGCATAAGCACAGCGCAACCGCCATGATCCTGACTTCACTGGAAGATATTCACGTGGGTGACGGCGTTGAGTTGATGGACGTAAGCGACGCGCCGGTGTTGCCGCCGATCCAGCCCTCCTTCAGCAATGCTCCGCTGCCAGATGCGCCGAACTCGGCGAATGCCGCGCCGCCACGCATTGCCTGTTCCGCTTCACCTGCCAGCGTACGCGCAGGTGAAAGCGTTACCATTAGTTGTGATGCAGCCAGCCCGGACAATCGTCCGCTGAACATAACCTATGTGGCAAATGGCGGAAAGCTTTCTTCCAATCGCAATCAAGCTACGCTGGACACAACAGACGCTGGTCCCGGGCCCATTGCGGTACGCGCTACGGCGTTTGACGATCGCCAAATGAGCTCTTCCACCGTGACCAATGTGACCGTGGAAGCGCCAGCGCCCACTGCACCCACAGCCCAAAAGCTGATGGAGCTCGACTTTAAGCCAGTGAGTGCCTACGTGGATAACCGATCAAAAGCCATTCTGGATGATATTGCGTTGAAGATGCAGCAGGATCCCAACCTGAACGCAGTGCTTTCCGGATCGTCGGAGACGGCAGAGCCTTCACGCATAGCCTTACAGCGCGCGCAGAATGCCATGGCTTACCTGACCAAGTCGAAAGGTATTGATGCCAGCCGCATTCAGACCAAAGCTGCCACAGAACCTGGCCGCAAAGTAGAAATCTGGACGCTTCCAGCAGGCGCGGCTTTACCTGGGGAAACACCAGCGCCGCCGCCGCAAGGCGCTGCCGCGCAGCCCGATGGTAATTCACAGCAGCCAGCGGCATCCCCGGTTCCATCTGTTCCGCAAGCAACTCCGCCACAGTTTTAAGTCCAAGACTTACGCAAACTTTTCGGGCACAGCTTACAAGCAGGCTGTGCCCTTTGCTTTTTGCGCCAATGCTGAGAACGGATTGAAATTTTTATTCTTCCTATGTAAATCAC
>DASRCD010000671.1:0-9671 GCA_035653315.1 Candidatus Angelobacter sp. | reverse complement strand
GGCGCAGGTGGAGGCGGTTGCGTGGTTTTCCTGACCGAACCGGATACGCGAGACCATGTTTCAGCCGCCATACGCAGTTATGGTGGCCAAGTTCTGCCAGCCATGGTCGCCCGGGATGGACTTACCGTCAGCGGCAGGTCTTTAGGCGCGGAATAAAAGCAGAATCGCTGCTCCTGTCATCTCGTCCCACTCGGCCTTGGCATCTAAACAAAGGCGCTAAATAGGTTGAAAATCGGCCTGATTTAGAGAATCATTACAGAAGACAGCCACAGGTGGTTCCCCATGTTTCGCCGTGCCGTATTGATCTTTACCGGATTTTCAATGGTTTGCAGCTATTGTGCGGGCCAAACGGGTTCTGATCCAGCCCCTTCCAGCCAGAGGCCTGCTCCTATCATTGTTAACCCCGGCAACGCCGCCACGGATCTGCCCACAGCAAAACTGCCTGATGCGCAATCGCCTTCCCAAAGCAGCATTGTGCCGGAACTTAAATCGGCCGACCTGGAAGGCCGTCCCAGCCTGAACGAAGGCACGAAGTTGCAGCTTATCCAAATCATTGACCATGAGACTGCCCACGTGCGCAGATACATGGTGCTGGGCGACAAAAGCATTGTGATTGGCACAGATGGTTCAGTAAAACCGGGAGATGCAGACCTTTTCAGGATGGCCCAATCCTATGGAGTTTCCGCAAAAATCGGCGATAGGGCGCAGATCACAAATATAGTTTTCCATGAGAAGTCCATCTACTTTGAGATCAATGGCGGGCCCAAGAAAAAGTCAAAGTGGTATCAGCACATTCAGATTTCTGGCGCGGGAGCAAGCACAGGGCAGGGCGATCCTAGCTCCATCCCCGCCACCGGTTCAGCTTTTACGCTGGAGTTTAAGAAGCATGTTCCGGAGATGACCGGCGCGGAGTTGAAGAAGCTCCTGAGCCCGGTGCTGGATTTCTCAGTAAAATCCGCGGCGCAGGTTTTTGCCGAAACACTTCCACCCAAGATCAGGGATGCAGTGAAAAACCACGAAGTCCTGGTGGGCATGAACCATGACATGGTGGTAATGGCCAAAGACCGTCCTCCGCAAAAAGTGCGTGAGAAAGACAGCAAGGGAAAAGAATACGAGGACTGGATTTATGGCACTCCACCCCAGGATGTGGTCTTTGTCCGCTTTGTTGGCGATGAGGTTGTGCAGGTAAAAATCGCCAAGGTCGGCGGTGAAATGATTGTGAAGACGCAAAAAGAGGTGGACGTAAAAGATGGCGTCCCAACCCTGGCATCGCTCAAGGCCAGCGCTTCTCCGCAGGACGTAAGCACCGCGCCGGAACCGGAGCAGCCCAAGCATAAGCCCACGCTGAAACGGCCAGATGAGCAGCCTGATCCCGCAGTCCAGCAGAGCAGCGGCGCACAGATGCCTCCGCCGCCGCAGGACGAGCCGCAATGGGGAACTAAAGACAAAGCTCCTGCGGATAGTCAGCAGAAACCCCAAAAGTAAGGTTGAAGCTGACGCAGAGGGAACTCGGGGTTTAAACTAGAGTAGTGAAGATTGCGCTCGGGCAGATCAACCCCACGATTGGTGATTTCAGCGGCAATTCAAAAAAGATCATAGAATTTGCCCGGCAGGCCCATTCCCGCGGCGCTGCCACAATTCTGTTTCCCGAACTCGCGGTTTGCGGCTATCCTCCGCGCGATTTGCTGGAAAAACCCGCATTTGTCGCCCGCAATCAACAGGTGGTGAATGAGATCGCCGCCGCTGTTCCAGAAATCACGATCATCTGTGGCTTTGTCTCTCCCGCCAAGGTGGAAACCGGAAAGTCCGTGATGAATTCAGCAGCAGTGCTGCGCAACGGTGCTGTGCAGTTTGTGCAGTCCAAAATGCTGCTGCCCACCTATGACGTGTTTGATGAGCTGCGCTACTTCGATCCTGCCGAATCCCAGAAACTTCTGCCTATGTGCGGCAAGCAAGTGGCCCTGACGATCTGTGAAGACGCCTGGAATGATAAGCATTTCTGGCATCGCCGACTGTATAGCGTAGACCCCGTGGATGAGCTTTTGCATGCAGGCGGCAATCTGGTGATTAATATCTCCGCTTCGCCATTCCATGTGGGCAAGCGCGAGCTGCGCCACCAGATGCTGGCCACGGTGGCACGCGATAACAAAGTGCCGGTGCTCTTTGTGAACCAGATAGGCGGGAATGACAGCCTGATTTTTGACGGCTCCAGCATGGTAATTGCGCCGGATGGCCGCATTGTGACGCAGGCGAAATCCTTTGATGAAGACCTGGTGATCTTTGATTCTGAAACCATGCAGGGAGACATGCATGAGCAGACTACGCCAGGCGATCCCAGCGCTTATGCCGCATTGGTGCTGGGCACCTGCGATTACGTGCGCAAATGCGGCTTCAGCAAAGTTGTGATTGGACTGAGCGGCGGAATTGATTCCGCATTGACTGCTGCCATTGCTGTGGACGCCCTGGGCAAAGAGAATGTTACGGGCATCGCCATGCCGAGCCAGTATTCTTCCGAGCACAGCATTCAGGATGCGCGCGAACTGGCCTGCAATCTGGGCATACGCTTTGAAGTGATCCCGATTGGCGAAATTTTCGCAAGCTACCGCAAATCGCTGGAACCATTATTTGCAAAGTTGCCGGAAGACGTGACGGAAGAAAATATCCAGTCACGTATCCGTGGCAACATATTGATGGCATTTTCTAACAAATTTGGCGCGCTGGTGCTGACAACTGGCAACAAATCAGAAGTGGGCGTGGGTTACTGCACTTTGTATGGCGACATGGTTGGAGGGCTGGGCGTAATTTCCGACGTGCCCAAAACCATGGTCTATAAGCTGAGCGAATATGTAAATTCCCGCAAACCCATTATTCCGCGTTCGACCATTGAAAAGCCGCCTTCCGCCGAACTGCGTCCGGAGCAGAAAGACAGTGACACGCTTCCTCCGTATGAAGTGCTGGATAATATTCTGGAAGATTACATTGAGGACTACCGCACGGCGGAGCAGATTGCGGCAGAACGCGGTTATGATCTGAAGGTAGTGCGTGACGTGATCCGCATGATTGAACGCAGTGAATACAAGCGGCAGCAGGCCGCGCCAGGATTGAAAATCACTCCCAAAGCTTTTGGCTATGGACGGCGTTTTCCCATTGCCCAGAAATCGGAAATCTAAGAATGCTAAAACCAAAATTTTTTATTTTGATAAGCTCGGTCCTTCTGCTCTCATCCTTGCTATTCGCGCAGGCAGGTGCGCCTAAAACTGGCGCTGCTTCCCCTGCAGCAAAAACTTTTGGCACCGCTAAAACAGCCTCAACCACGGCTGCAAGCGCAAACCTGCCGACGGTGGATGAAGTCAACGCTTACATGAAGCGGAATTTTGGCTACGATCCATCTGTCACGTGGGAAGTGCTGGATATTCACGACTCAGGAATTGCCGGCATTCCGGAGATTGTTGTCTCCATCAACAAGCGCGAGCCATTTCATCTTTTCTATGTTGCCAGCGACCAGACGGCATTTGTGGGGCAGACTCTTCCTTTTGGTCCTAATCCATTTGCGGCGGCGCGTGCCAAATTGAAAAGTGCTTTTGGCCCCAGTAGAGGCCAGCAGCCCTCGCCTATTGATATTGTGGAATTCAGTGACCTGCAATGTCCGCACTGCAAGAAAGCAGCGCCGATTGTGGAGAAGCTGCTCTCGGATTTTCCGCAGGTCCGCTTCATCTTTCAGCAATTCCCTCTTCCAGCGTCGTTGCATCCCTGGGCTTATAAGGCCGCCGAATATGCGGATTGCGCAGGCCAGATGAACAAGGACGCATTCTGGAAGTATGTGGATGCGATTTTTGACAACCAGGGTGGGATTGCCTTGGCCACAGCGGACGATAAGCTTAAAGAATTAGCAACATCGGTTGGGCTGGATGCTGAAAAGGTTTCTGCCTGCGCTGCTTCCCCAGTTGCCGACGCCCGGGTGCAAAAATCCCTGGATCTGGGACACTCATTGAATGTGAACCAGACTCCGGTGTTCTTCATCAATGGCCGCATGGTCCTGGGCTTTGGCGATATTCCTTACGACAACCTGAAAGCCCTGGTGCAATTTGAGATTGATAATGCAGGAAGATAAAGCCGGGCGACGTTTTAGTTGAACGTCCAGAAAACGCTGCTGCCACGATCATGGAACGGCTTACGGAGAACGTGCGGTGTAATCACCACCAGAATCTCGCTGCGTGGGCGGTCCTTGGAAACAGAACTGACAATATTGTTTAAGCCGGGGATTTGGCTGAGAATCGGCAAGCCTTGCAAGGTGCGTATTTCCTGCTCGGTAATGGACCCCATAATGGCGGATGGCTCGCCTTCATGCACGGTGATTGTGCCCTGATAAGCTCGCGTAGTGATGTCCGGGAGGCCATTGATTTGCTGCGTTCCCAACCCATCAATTTTTAAATCCAGCACCAGTGTGACGTCGCCATTGGGGTGGTAATGCGGCGTAGCCTTTAAAGAGATGCCAAGGTCCTGGTAGGTAAACTGCGGCGTGTTGCCGATCTGAGCTGCACCAGAGTTACTGACCGCCACATTCGCAAAGGTGCTTGTCACAATGGGAAAGTGACTACCCACCAGAAATGATGCTGCTTCGCCATCGGTGGCGCGCAGGTCCATGTGCTCAAGATTGCGCGAGATAGAGGAATTGAACGCCAACTGGCTGCTGATGGAGGGCGTACTGATTCCGGTGAGTGTAAGTCCGCCACCGAAAAAGACAAATGGCGCCAGCAACGGCGAACCGGCAAGGTTGCTGAGCGAAGAAGCGGAAATCTGGCTTGGATCAATGGTGCCGGTTTTCAGCAGTGTATTGATGACTGGCTGAGCATCTGCTCCCAGAACATTGCGGATTTCTGAAGGGATATTGAAAACCTGAAAACTGGTAGGCAGGTTGATGCCCATGTTGCGCAAATTGTCCGTATCGATTTCAAACTCTTTTACGTCCAGCATCAGCTCCGGTTTTGCATCCATCAGGTTGTCAAGCAGGCTGGCAGCGGCTTCCACCTGCTCGCGCGGAGCGCGCAGCGTAATGGTGCTTTTATTCGGCTGAATGCTGACAAATCGCATGTCAAACACGTTGCGCAACACGTTGACCAGATCATTCAAATCAGTCTGCGACGCGGCATTGCCAACATAGTAAGTCCGCAAGGCCAGGCGTTCATATTGCTTCCGCATTTCCTGGTTGTCAGTTGCAATCATGGCTTCATGCGCCGTGACAGGCGACCAGAACGTCTTGGTCATTTTGCCCATCAGGTTCATGACGGTGAAAAAATCCACGTTGTCCAGATCAAAGCGCAGGCTCTTGCTATTCATGCTCTGATCAAAACGCATGGTAATGCCGAAGGCATTTCCTATCTGGGTATAAGCCTGCCGGGTATCGCCCTGGATGTGGAAGCTCTTCTTGCCGGGCGTGGGTTCCAGATTAATGTCATCTACGGAGGCAAGCAGTTGCATGATGCGATGGTGCTCAGGATCACCGTCAGGAGGGGCGACATCGCGGAGCCGCTGCGCTACAAATGCGTTTTGAGGATCGATCTCCAGAGCGCTGCGAAACCGCTGGGCCGCTCCGGTGTTATCGCCCGCCGCCGCAAGATGGTTGCCTTGCTCCACATACTCGCCCACAATCTGCTGGCGCAAGATCTCACGCATGGTAAGGTACTGCACATTGCCAGGCGCAAGCTGAATGGCCTGCGTGATGGCGCCCAAAGCATCCTGCGGCTTGCCTTCTTTCTGCAACTCCACCGCCGCCTGAAATACCTTCTCCGCATCTGGTGGATCTTTTTCAGCAGCGGATTTCGGCTTGTCCGCAGCCATGCAGGCAAGGCAGACAAAGAGCGAGAGGATGGCGAAGCATTTTTTCATGCGGAAAACTTATTGTACCGTCATTAAGAACGGTTCTTTCAGGGAATATTGCGCCGGATTACCTAAGTTTTACGCTGATTTAGCCTTTTAGGGCCAAGAGATCCGTGCCACAGGCAAAACAAGCATCAGGCAGGCACGCCATGAGATCGGCAAAGTTGAAGATGCCTGTAGCTAGGACAATTACAGGCACACCGGCGGTCCTGGCAGCTTGAACATCTGACGGCGTATCACCTACGACCACGACTTCAGCTTGCGGGCCCAACTGTTCCCGGGCTAAAGCTATGCCATGGCTAAAGATATCAGCACGGGATTCGCGGGGGAAAGAAAAGGATCCAAAGGCAAAGCTGGAGCGGAGTCCGGCTTTTTGCAGTTTCAGCCAGCCGATAGGCTCCAGATTTCCTGAGGCCGCGCCCAGCAGCTTGCCTTTTTGCCGCAAAAGAGCGATTAACTCAGGGATGGATGGACAAAGCTCAGGATTCAACTGGGCTTGATTGCGCTCGACTTCACGGCACATGAATTCGACGATTTGCGGCATGTGGGAGTCGATTTCTGTATCGCTTACGCCAGCTCTCCGCAATACGGCACGCAGAATTCCCGGGTCGGTGTTGCCATGAACAGGTACGCCTTCAATATTGGCTTCAACATTCAGGATTGCTTTAAGAGCATCACGAAAGGAAAAATAATGGACCGCGTCACGGCTGTTCAGCAGAGTGCCATCAATATCGAAAAGATAAGCGTCAGCAGAGTCCCATTGGAAACCGGGGCGGATGAATGCCTTTTCATCGGCAGGAGTTGGCACTCCAGTTGTCATTGATGATTGGATTCAAAGCCTGGCATGCAGGGCTGCCACATTGGATCAGCGCACCAGTTTTTGTTTTTCCAGCGGGACTGGCTTTTCACTGCGCACAGGACGCCGCCCGCCATCACGCAGTTGGCGCACGTCAAGGTTAAGTTCGGCAATGGTGCGGCTGAGCGTGTTGCGGTGCATGCCCAGTTCGCGCGCCGCCTTGCACTGATTGCCGCGGTTCTGCTGCAGGACATTCACAATGAAGCGCTTCTTGAATTCACGTACGGCCTCTGAATAAAGAATGCCGCTGCTATGCATTTGCGCCACGAGTGCTTCAAGCTGGTCCTTCACAGAATGTTCCTCACTTTCCAGAATGCGCCAATCGTAAAAACCTGCATTACAAACTGCTACTGCTTTTTTGTCGCTCCCGGATTGGGGCCGCCACGCAGCATGATGATTCCGGCACGAAACTTCTGGCGCACTTCAGAAGGAGCAAGCCAGCTTGCGCCTTGTCCTGCTACCAGAAAATATCCCGCCAATTGCGAGCCGGAAAGTTCATCCGACCCGGGCGCGAAGGCCGTGATTGCCATTAAACCGGCAGTCACAATCACCATCCCCCGAAGAAACCCAAACGCAGCACCCAATACGCGATCTACCGACCGGAGCCCCACTTCATGCACAACCCAGCGGGTGATTCGAGCAATGGCCCCCGCCAGCAGGACGATCGATATAAATATCGTAAAAAAACCCGCCAAGTCAGCAAATGCCGGCAGCTTGACGTAAGGCAAAAACCATGGGGCCAGCCTGCTGTATCCCCATGAAGCCAGCAGGAAACCAAATACCGATCCCGCGAGGCAGATGATCTCAAAAAAAAATCCCTGAGCCGCAGCCAGCAATGCCGAAAAAAGCATGATCACGAGAATGATCCAGTCAAGCGCGTTCATGCTTCAGCAGCTCAACCTGCCGGCAGTTCACGCCCGGCCAGGACCTTATACGCCTGAATATATTTCTCGCTTGTCTTGCGCGCGACATCCTCGGGCAGGGAGGGAGCAGGCGGTTGCTTGTTCCACTTGATTGCTTCCAGGTAATCGCGAACAAACTGCTTGTCAAAAGATTCCTGCGCTTTGCCCGGCTGATACTTGTCCGCGGGCCAGAAGCGCGAGGAATCCGGAGTAAGGACTTCATCGGCAAGAATCAACCCCTGCGATGTGTGTCCAAATTCAAACTTGGTATCCGCAATAATGATGCCCTTGCCTGCGGCGTAGTTGGCCGCCGTTGTATATATCTTCAACGTAAGATCGCGCAATTTTTCTGCAAGGTCTTTTCCGGTGCGCTTGGCCATTTCTTCAAAAGAAATATTTTCATCGTGCCCGCTAAGCGCTTTGGTGGCAGGCGTGAAAATTGGCTCCGGCAGCTTATCAGATTCTTTAAGGCCGGCAGGCAGCTTGATGCCGCATACGGCGCCGGTCTTCTGGTACTCTTTCCAGCCCGAGCCGGAAAGGTAGCCGCGCGCGACACATTCAATGTCCACCATCTGCGCCTTGTTCACCAGCATGGAGCGGCCGCGAAGATCGTTTGCATATTTCTGCAGCGCCGCCGGATACTCTTCCACCCTGGCGGTAACAAGATGGTTTTGCACCACATCTTTCAGGAAATCAAACCAGAAGAGAGAGAGCTGCGTGAGCACGCGGCCTTTTTCCGGAATGCCTGTGGCGAGAACGTAGTCAAAAGCTGAAATCCGGTCAGTGGCAACGAACAGTAAATGACCGTTCAGGCTGTAAAGATCGCGCACCTTGCCACGAGCGTGGAGGGTGAGCTCAGGAAAATCTGTCTGCAAAAGAATTCGGCTTTGGATTGCTTGGTTGGTCATGATGAAATACGTGGGCGAGGTCGTATTCTAGCCGCTCAACTATTTTTGTCAACCACTGAAAATTCATTTTTTACGAAGCAGAAAATTATTTTGGCGGCAAAGTAATCCGCAAAATGCACAAGCCGCAAAACCCGCGTGAAATCTAGACTTAATTGCGTTGATTTTCGATGGAAGTTGTAGTACCTGAAACTGAAAATTACTTTCATCCGAAAAAATATTTTTTTGAAACAGCTGGTTTTGCGTGTTGATTCGATCACGGATTTCCCTGACGATGTCAGGCGCGGAGACGCAGTTACTGTCTTACTAGGAACCAATGGAGTTTGCAGTCTTAGATTTACTTTGCAGCCACGCCATGGATTTTTTGAAATAATCCCGTACGTTTATTGTTAGATGGCTGCTCCAGTCAGGTTTAACTTCACCGCGTTCATGCGCGAATTTTGCCAATGCATAGCCATAAACCTCTTCAGGAAGATATCCCAGACTCTTCATTGACCAACCATGTTTTCGGTCATCTTCCCATTTGAGCAACCGCGCAGCACAGTTTGCATTAAATATGCCGAATCCGAGAAATACAGTCAGTAAGTCGGTCATGGGTTCCATGTCTTTGCCAGTGTGGTCCATCAATCCATCGCCAAGCAGGATTACATGGCCAAGTTCATGCGCAAGCGTGGCAACAAGTGCCATGGGATCTTCAAGTTGGGATTGTTTAAGTGCAACCACCATCTTGTGAGTTTCATCTTTTGGATGAAAGTAGAGTCCCGCACAACCACCACTACTCCCTCGCCAATAAGGCAATATTTCGCTGAGTTCCCTGGTCTCATCTGGAAAAATCTCCAGGTCAATTCGATTGCGCTCAACTTTCATGTACTGGCAGATGCGCAGAAACATTTTCTCAACTGCTGCTTCGCTTTTATCATACGGATCCGGAAAGTACGCAGCGTCGGGAAGGACCATTTGTGCTTCGAGCATCCGGCGTCGTCCAAGTAATCGCGAAAGCCGGTCAAAGCCCTGTTCGACCCACTGAGCATCCTCCTCAGAGAGGGGAAGCCTTGGCTTGAATCCAAACATAGAAGAAGGTCTATTGTAGCGCTTGCAAAAAAATCCCTCGTGAGAGGGATTTACGGCTGC
>DASRCD010000670.1:0-3442 GCA_035653315.1 Candidatus Angelobacter sp. | reverse complement strand
TGAGTGTAATACCGGCTTGTGGTTCTTCCTGCCCATAATCCACCGCGGGATTGCCGTTGATGATGTGATGTCCGGTTTCAGCAATCCATCCGATCAGCCCTTCACCCACGCGCATTTGCAGCGACCAAAGCTGGCGGACATTTTCACCCAGCGCAAAACAAGGCTGAAGTGTTTCACCACGAACGGTGAAAACCGCAAAAGCATCAAAAGGCACCAACCGGTGAAGGCGGAGAGCGGCAGCAGAAAGAGTTTCTTCCAAAGCCTGCGCTCCTAATGAGCGACTGCTAGTTATCTCAACCTGGCTTGAGGAAGGCTGCGTGCCCGTGAAAGAACTGCTTGCGGCAAAGCCCGCGCCGGGCGCTCCGCCGCGCGTCACTTTTATATTCAGTGAAAGTTTTGGACGCGATTCCGGAGGCTCCGCCTTGGCAAGCTTCTCCAACTCAACATAGCGTGCCTGCAAGGCCGCAACCACGCGCGGATCAAAAGATTTACCTGATTCGCTGACAATAATCGCCATGGCAGCATCGAGAGGCATGGCACGGCGATATTGGCGGTCAGAAGCCAGCGCATCCAGGCAATCCACAACGGAGAGAATGCGCGCGCCAATAGGAATCGTCTCTCCTGAAATGCCGTCCGGATAGCCATTGCCGTCCCATTTTTCATGGTGCGAATGCACAATGGGCGCAACCGGATATGGAAAGCGGACCTGCTCCACGATCTCAGCGCCAACCACGGGATGGATTTTCATCTTCTCAAATTCTTCCGGCGTCAACTTGCCAGGCTTGGAAATAATGTGCTCCGGCACGGCAAGCTTGCCGATATCGTGCAGAACAGAAGCTGCGCGCAAGGCCTCCATTTCCTGCGGAGATAACCCAAGGTCCTTGCCCAACTCCATGGCATATACGCGGACGCGATGCAGGTGTTCACCCGTTGTGTGGTCTTTAGCTTCAATCGCCAGCGCCAAGGTTTCAATGGTACGCATGTTGAGCGAAGCCAAGTCTTCTAGATGGCGCTTTTCATCTTCCCATCGGCCCAGGTAAATGCAATAGGAACGATAAATTACGTACACTGCCGGCACTACCAGGATTGATATTTCCCACCCGGCAAAGCGCGTCAGGAATTCAATGACACCCGCAATGGCAGCGCCGATCAGGTAATAAGCAAAAGTCCAGGAATAACCGCTATACCACTTTTCTACAATGGATTTGTTTTCCAGAAGTGCTACCACAGTGGCGACCGGCAGGCTGTTTAACAAGAAGAACACCGCCACTGCCATCAAAAGCGGAAACGGAGCGTGCTCATGAAACATGTGGTGAAACAAAGCCGAGTACGTCCAATAGGCGGCAGTGATGGCCAGCGACAACTGGGAAAGATTGAAAGCGAAATGAACAAAGTTAAGCCGCTTTTGTGCGCGCCAGAAGCATTGCACTACCGTGGCCGCCACGGCAAGCGACAAAGTTTCTGAAACTGTCATATTACAGATGCCAACCAGGAAGAACACAAAGTTGACTGAGACAGTGCCTTCAAATCCCGGCAAGACTGTTTTCAAGCCGGATGCAATTGCCGTGAAAAAGAGGAATGTGGGGAACAATAAGCTATTGCTGCTCTGCCATGGATAGATACCCGTAAGCAGGGACAGGGCTCCGCCTGCGCATACCAAAAAAACAAAAGCTCTGGCCCTGATGGGTACCCCTGTCATACATCGCCTCATTTTCATAATCGGACAGGCACGGAAAATCTCTTGTAATTTTTTCTAACCCTACAAATACTTGGGGACATTCATACTCAATACCGCGCATTTAGACGAAAGTCCTGTGACGGCGTGTCACAAGACTGCGCCACTACCGCTGACACAAATGCAATCTTTCATGGCAAACAAACGTAATCAGCGCAAAATAAGCCATTTTGATTTCAGAGAGATAAAAACATCCGGCAAATGGCGCACAGCATGCATACAGTCATGGCAAGTAATTACTTCAATCGGCGGGTTAGCATTATGTTCACACGAAACCTAACTACTCTATTTCTGTTGCTCTTTGGAGTGCCCTCTGTTTTACTGGCAAACGGCAGAAAGCTCTCGTCCGACTTACAGGGCCCTAATTCCGGCGGCACGCAACAAGTATTAATTCAGTACGATTCTTCCATGCAGCGCAACTGCGACAACCTGTTGAGCGCCGTGGATTGCCTGGTGCTCAACGTAGTCTCCATGGGTGGAACTGTTGTTCAGGAACTGCCACTGGTGAATGCCGTGGTAGCCACATTGGACCACAACGCTCTTGTTGGCCTTTCTGATCAGGCGCACGTTGTTTATATCAGCAAAGACCGCGTGCTCACACCTACTTTTGATAATGCGGGGCCGGCAGTAAACGCCCCGGCTGCCTGGAAGTCCAACTATACCGGCATTGGAATTGGCGTCGCCCTTATTGATAGCGGCGTGAATAACCATCATGACCTGAACTTGGGATTGTTGCCTCTTCCACGCATTGTTTATAACCAGAGCTTCCTGGACCACAATCCCAACGCCAATGATGATTACGGGCATGGAACACACATCGCCGGTTTAATTGCCGGCAATGGCGCAAGCTCAACCGGTGTACCTTATTCGCAGACGTTTAAAGGCATTGCGCCGGATGCGCACATCGTAAACCTGCGCGTGCTGGATGCAAATGGCAGTGCGACAGACAGCCAAGTCATCGCTGCGATTGATCAGGCAATCAAGCTGAAATCCATTTACAACATCCGCGTCATTAACCTGTCATTGGGACGCGGTGTTTTTGAAAACTACACGCTGGACCCGCTTTGCCAGGCCGTGGAAAAAGCTTGGAAGAGCGGCATTGTGGTGGTTGTGGCAGCCGGAAACTACGGCCGTTTTCTGCCTACTGATGGGTACGCAACCGTAACGTCTCCGGGCAATGATCCTTATGTGATCACAGTCGGCTCCATGAAGCCGATGGGCACCGCTGATCGCAGTGATGACCTGATTGCCAGCTACAGTTCCAAGGGACCGACAACGCTTGATCACATTGTGAAGCCTGACGTGGTAGCCCCTGGCAATATGCTGGTGTCAACCACCTCCGTAAACACAACACTTTATAAAACAGAGCCGGAAAACTGGGTCCCTTCCAGGAGTTATATGTATAAAGGGACTTCTGATGCTTCAAAAACTTACTTTTCATTGAGCGGGACCAGCATGGCTGCCGGCGTTGTAAGCGGCGCGGTTGCAGACCTTTTGCAAGCGAACCCATCCATGACTCCGGACCAGGTAAAGGCCCGGCTTATGAAGACCGCTTCCAAAACATTTCCAACCAGCAGCAGCGTCTTTGACGCAATCAGTGGAAACACATACACCAGCCAGTACGACATCTTTACCGTGGGCGCTGGTTATGTTGATTTGGCTGCAGCTTTGGCCAACACAGAACTGGCCACAGGTACGGCAATGTCA
>DASRCD010000669.1:0-5418 GCA_035653315.1 Candidatus Angelobacter sp. | reverse complement strand
AGAGCTTGCAGAGTTATGAGCGGAGAGGGTGGGAATTTGGCTTTATTTCCAAGAAGGTTTTTGGTTCCTGGAGCGGCTGGAGCAATGCGCAAATCTCTCGCTTAACCGGCTATTATGAATTGCAATGGAAATCCGCCTTCTCACGCCTTCCGATGCTGAAGCATGGTGGCATCTGCGCCTTGAAGCTTTACGCAATGATCCTGCCTCTTTTGCCGATTCAGCCGAGGAACACTTAACCAAGACCATTGATTTCGCACGCGAGCGGCTGAGCGGCGACCCCGCGGAGCAATTTGTTGTTGCCGCATTTGAAGACGGGACTCTCACGGCCACGGCGGGATTCTACCGGCATACCCACATAAAAGAACGGCATAAGGGCCATATCTGGGGCGTGTATGTGCGGCCAGAATCGCGCGGCAAAGGGATCGCCAAAGCCATGATGCAGGAGATTATCCGGCGCGCACGCGGCCTCGATGGCCTGGAACAAATCTTGCTTGTCGCCTCAGCTCACCTGCCGGCGCAACAGCTTTATAAAGCTCTTGGCTTTGAAACCTACGGATTGGAGCCTCGCTCGCTGAAAATTGGCACAGAGTACGTGGACGACGTGCTGATGATTTTATACCTTAAGAATCGCGGCTAACTATCGATTTAAGGCGGTCTATACCGATTTGCACGATCTTCTATAATAGAAGCATAGGTTTCGACCACTTACAGCCTGTGGCATACCTGGCTTTTGTGGCGGCTCCTTGCTGAATGCAAGGACGAGGGTCTGGCGCGGAAACGGCTGGGCCTCCCGTTTGGAAAGGAACCGGAACGCATTCCATGCGTCCCTCTCTTTTCTCCCCTTGCAGTCAAGCCAGCGGCATAAGCCGGACACAAAGTGGTTCTTTATTCATGCGCCTCCACGACAAACACGGACGCTTTATCACCGACCTCCGGGTGAGCATTACCGATCGCTGCAATTACAAATGTGTGTATTGCCGCACGGGAAATGAAGGCGCGCAGTATTCCGAGCTGCCATTTGCTGATTATCTGCGGATGGTGCGCATCTTTGTTGGTTTGGGAATCGAAAAAGTTCGGCTTACCGGCGGTGAACCTCTATTGCGTAAGGGGCTGGTGGATTTTGTGCGGGAGCTGTCAAAGCTGCGCACACTGGATGGCGCAAACCTCGATCTCGCTATAACCACGAATGGCCACCTTCTTGCCGACCTTGTGCAGCCGCTGAAGGACGCAGGATTGCGCCGCGCCACCATCAGCATGGATGCGGTGGACGCAAAGAAATTTGCGCGCATCACTCGTGTCCCAAATGGCTATGAGAGCGTTCTCGCCGGAATCCGTGCTGCCAAGCGCGCCGGACTGGAACCGGTCAAGGTCAATTGCGTCCTGCTCCGCGGGTTCAATGAAGACCAGATCATTGAGTTCGCCCGCTTCTCTCGTGAAGAAGGCGTTGTGGTCCGCTTTATTGAATTCATGCCGCTGGAAGAGGATCGCGTCTGGTCGCGGCAGGTAGTGGTAACCATGGATGAAATCGTGGAACAATTGACGCTGTTTCGTCCCATCCGCCAGCTTCCGAATGGGCCCAGCGAAACTGCCCGGCGCTTCACTTTTGATGACGGTAAGGGCGAAATCGGAATCATCGCTCCGGTTTCTCACCCCTTCTGCGGACATTGCTCACGCATCCGTTTAACTTCTGACGGTAAAATCCGCACATGCCTTTTTTCCCTCCTGGACCATGACATGGCAAAGCGCATGCACACCGGAGCCAGTGACGGTGAATTAGCTGATTACGTTCGTTCAGTGGTCGATCAGAAAGAGGCGCGCCATCATATTGGCGAAGCTGGATTTATCAAGCCTTCCCGCAGCATGGTGCATATTGGCGGCTAATTGCCCAACCGTCAGTAACTTGCAAACCGCTGCACAGCCCCAGTAAAATTTCCGAAAATCCCCCGGTTTAAAGGCGCGAATCTCCTCCAGCAATACAGAATTCCCCCACGGATTGCATTGAAAACGGGATAATGGCTTCAAAGGGCATAGAAAACAGTCTCACGGCTCACACACGGTACCCCGATATGGCGCTTGCGCTGGAAGTTGCCGGCAAAACCGACGTAGGGTGCGTGCGCACGAACAACGAAGATAATTTCGGCTTCGATTCGCGCTACGGCATTTTTGTGGTTTGTGATGGCATGGGCGGCCAAGCTGCGGGAGAAGTTGCCAGCAAAATGGGCGTGGATGTTCTTCTGGATTATTTCCGTAATGAGATAACACCAATGGAAACACATTCTTTGAATGGAGAACCCAGTTCTTCCGGCGCTCACAGCCTTTTGAATGCTATCCAGCTCGCGAACAGAAAAATTTATCATGCAGGGCAGGAGCAAAACGGGCGTAACGGCATGGGCTCAACCATTGTTGCTGCGCTGGTCCGTGGCAACTCTCTGGCCATCGCGAACGTGGGCGACAGCAGAATCTATCTCATCCGCCAGGGCACAATCCAGCAGCTCACGCAGGACCATTCATGGGTCATGGAGCAGGTCCGTCGCGGTTACATCACGCTGGAACAGGCACAAAAATCTGAGATGCAAAACGTTATTTTGCGCGCTTTGGGTTCAGAAGAAGCCGTGGAAGCCGATATTGAAGATTTGGTCACCTTGCCGAATGATCTTTTGTTAATGACCTCTGATGGTCTTACCCGGCATTTGAGTGATGAGGAGATTCTGACAATTGTGGAAGCGTCGCATGATCTAGAGCAGGCATGCAGCCGGTTGGTAAATTCCGCCAAAGATCGCGGAGGCGATGACAATATTACCTGCCTGCTGGTCAGAATCGTAGACCGGCCATGGTATCGAAATATCTTGAGCAAGCTGTTTTCTGGAGGCCCTCAATGGCAAAACTCTATTTAAAGTTTGAACAGTCAGACCAGGTGTTAAAGGAGGTCTCACTGACACAGGCCGCCACCACCATTGGCCGTCTTCCAGACAACAGCGTGCAAATTGATAACCTTGCTGTCTCCGGCCATCACGCAAAGATCTCTTGGGAGCAAAACCATTACGTGGTGGAAGACCTGGGTTCGCTCAACGGAACGTTCGTCAACAATGAACGTATAAGCAAAGCCACGCTTAAGCATGGCGACCAGGTAAAAATTGGCAAGCATCTGGTTGAGTTCAAGCATGAAGGTGCCGTGCCTAATTTTGCTGCCGCGCCCAGGACAGGTCCGGCTACGCCGAAACTTGAAGCCACCATGCTGCTGGATACCAAACAAGCCCGCGAACAACTGGCAGATAAAGCAGCCGCCAGCGCCGGAGCAGGACCGCTAGGGATTTCGCGTCCGGGATGGATGTCTGAACCGTTTGCCACCACGAAAGACCGTCTGGGTCTATTGAATATTCTGGAAGGCCGTACGGACCAGCAGAAATATGTGCTCACCGGCAAGATGACCATGATTGGCAGGTCCAATATGGCCACCATCCGACTCAAAGGCTTTTTCGCGCCCACCAGCGCCGCGCTGATCAGCAAGCGCGATAACAAATATTTCATCGCGCCTTCTGAAAGCAAAAGCAAGCTCAAGATCAATGGAGAAGACATTATCAGCCAGCGTGAGTTGAATGCCGGAGACATTATCGAAGTAGGCAAGGTAAAGGCGGCGTTCAGCTTTCAGGAATAACCTATCTTCCTTATGGACTTGAGCCCGGCTCTGATCTGTGTTTAAGTAAATGCGTAGATTTGACGGGCCATAGCCTATTACTGTCCTGCCCCAATCCGAAGAAACCAGAACCATTCAGCAAGTCCCTGTTGAGACCGACTTCAGCGCCATGGCTATGGTTTCCACGTTATTTTTTGCCTGGGGATTTCTTACCTGCCTGAATGACATTCTGATTCCACACCTGAAAAGCATTTTTGACCTGAATTACAAAGAGGTCATGCTGGTCCAGTTTGCCTTTTTCACTTCCTATTTCATCTTTTCCATGCCATCAGGAAAGATCGTTGAAAGGATTGGCTATAAGCGCTCCATGGTAACGGGCCTGCTTACAATGGCCACCGGAGCGGTTCTGTTTGTTCCGGCTGCCTCTGTTCCATCATTTCCTCTGTTCCTGACTGCATTGATCGTACTGGCTGCTGGAATGACGGTATTGCAAACCTCGGCAAATCCATACGTGGCGATACTCGGGCCGCCACAAACAGCTTCCAGCCGGCTCAACCTGACTCAGGCATTTAATTCATTGGGAACAACTTTGGCCCCACGCTTTGGCAGTTGGCTGATTCTGGGCGCTGCCGCCGCTGCTCCGCTCAGTCTGGAAATGATCCGCTCCTTGAGCGCCGATCAACTACATGCGTACCGCCTCCAGCAGGCAGCTACAGTCAAAATGCCTTACATTGGTTTGTCCGTGGCATTGTTCGTGCTGGCGCTTATTGTGGGAAAGTTTAAGCTGCCCGTCATTGCGTACGCTGAATCTCATGGCGAAGTTGCGGACAGTATTTGGCATCATCGCCGGCTGGTGCTGGGCGCAGTAGGAATTTTTGTGTACGTCGGTGCGGAAGTTGCCATCGGCAGCCTGATGACCAATTATCTGAATCAGAAAGAGATTGGCAATCTCTCTTATCAGGACGCAGCCAATTACCTGCAATATTACTGGGGTGGCGCAATGGTTGGCCGCTTTGTGGGCTCTGGCCTTCTGCAAAAAATCAGGGCGCAAAAACTGCTGGCAATCAATGCCGCCGTTGCCGCGCTGCTGGTTACAGTCTCCGTACTCACGCTTGGCCACGTTGCCATGTGGAGCCTGATTCTGGTGGGACTGTTCAACTCCATTATGTTCCCTAGTATTTTCACCATTGCAATTGAGGGCTTGGGACCGCTCACAGGAAAAGGTTCTGGCCTGCTGGTGGCGGCGATTGTTGGCGGAGCAGTCATCCCGGAATTACAAGGCGTTCTGGCTGATCACATTGGCCTGCACCGCGCGTTTGTGCTTCCAATAGTTTGTTATGGTTACATCATGTTTTATGCCCTGAAAGGCTCGTCTGGCCGTAAGCTGTTGAATGTATAGGCCCTTTGCCCGAAGCCTTCATAATCAAGTTATGATTGAACTACACGTTTCCGCAGTACTCCGGTAAAGGAGCAGTACCGATGTTTTTTGAGCAGTTTTATCTGGGATGCCTAGCCCATGCTTCTTACATGCTGGGCTCTGAAGGTGAGGCGGCGGTCATTGATCCGCAGCGCGATGTGGATATATACCTGAACACCGCGCAAAAGCATGGTCTGAAGATTACTCATATTTTTGAAACTCATCTGCACGCCGACTTTGTTTCCGGGCACATTGAGTTGGCAGCCCGTACCGGCGCCACCATTCACATCGGCGCAAAAGCAGAAGCTACGTTCCAGCATGCAGCCATGCAGGACGGATCAGAGGTGCGGATCGGCAAACTGTGTAT
>DASRCD010000668.1:0-3896 GCA_035653315.1 Candidatus Angelobacter sp. | reverse complement strand
AAAGACATAAGCCACGCTGCGCGAGAGTTGATGGGGACGTGTGCCACCATCTGCCAGTGTAATCAGATGGGTGACGCGGGTTTCCAGGCTCAGGCCCCTGTATGCAGGTACCAGATGCATTCCATGGAAGTATTGGGTCATGAAGGAACTGCGCAGCTTGCCGACCTTTAGCAGAGCGGAAGCGAGTTGCAGCGGCGAGTTGCCCTCCGCCAGAGCACGATGATCGGCAGCGTGTTCAATGGCATCAGCCCAGTGCTCGTCTCCCACACCCAGTTTCATCAGCCATGCCGGCGGCCGAGTAATTTCCAGCAGCAATTGCTTCAGGTTGTCGCACGAGCGGATATGGGCCATTTCATGCGCGGCCGCGGCGGACATTTCTCCGGTGGAAAATTCCTGAATGATTTCCCGGCCTACAAACACACTGGGCCGGAACATGCCGGTGATCACAAACAGGGAAGGAATGCCTTGTACGGCATACGTGGGAACGGGAATGCCGGGGATATGCACTTTTTCCGAGCGCGCGAGCCAATGCTTTTCCACCATGGAACTGGAATGCAAGACGTGCGCTGCGCGGAAGAGCAGAAAGGTGACGAGGGTTGCGCCGCAAGCCGCCAATACCATTTGCAGCGGACCTACGTAATCATCGGATGGATGAGGCTCAAACAGCAGATAGGCCGGCAGGACAAAGGCCAGCGCTGCTATGGCGGCAATGCAGGCGGGCAGCAGCCGGAAGGCGAACAGGATATTGGCAGTGGTTCCGGGATGCCGTTGCCGGGCCGTACTTACCACCAGCCGGGATGCGGGCAAACATATTAATCCGGCGAAGACTAGAGTGATAAAGCCGACGCCCAGGCATTCAATGGCAGCAGTAAGGTAATACACGGGGCAATTACTCCGATTCGCGCAGGGTCCTCATTTTTTCATGGACAATTTTATCCAGCCGGTCAAGCGTTTCCGGGTCATTATCGCCCACTGCATCCACCAGGAAAGAAAGCACGGAATCCTGATGATTGGCGTTTCCCAGCACTACGGCCATCAATTGCTGGGCCATGCACTCCCGGTAATCGCGTTCAGTCACAACTGGCGAATATAAAAAAGCACGGCCCAGCTTGCGCCGTTTCAACAGCTCTTTTTTATAAAGCCGGTCAAGCGTGGTCATGAGGGTAGTGTAAGCAAGGTGTGCGAATTCCGTGTGCAGCTCGCGTACGCTTACCTCGCCGCGCGCCCATACCCGCTGCATGACTTCAGACTCAAGCTGTCCCAGCCTTTGCAGCGCAGGATTGCGCCCGATAGTTTGTTTTCTACCCCACATATCAACACCAGGAACGTTTAAATTTGAATCAATCCAAGGAATTCTGGACCTGCGCTTGCTCCTGGATACATGGATGAAAGGAGCGGTTTTCCTCAGGTGATATAAAGTTCAAAATCGTGACTTGGCTCTCAAGGATAAAATCACGTGTACATCTACTACCATCGGCGTAATTATGACGTGATTGAGCTTTTGCATCTTGCTTTACTTCAGCGAACAGCCATAGTACGCCTTGGCGCATGTCTTGGATGTGGAAATAGATCTAGCTCAAAATCAACCACTTACAGCTATCTATGGCAAATTAGACTACTTCTCTCGCCAATTTGGGGCTTTGTGAAATCCAGAGTTGAAGATAATATCAAGCGCAGTGTCACCAGTCCGGGTGGAAAAAACTCATTTTCAGCAAGATAGAAGATAAAGAGGTGTTCGCCCCATGCCGCCCCGGGAGTTTCAAGTTGTGGTCATTGAGGACTCTGTCAAAGACCTTCAGACAGCCACTCATGTATTGCAGTCCGTCGGAATCCAGGCAGTCACCACCTTTTCCCGTATTCCTGAAGCCATGCTGTTTCTGGAAGATATTGCCGCAGGCGGAAAAGAGTGTCCAGACCTGATTCTGCTGGACTTGAACCTTGGCAATGATAGCGGATTTGAGGTGCTGCGTTTTTATAAGTCCACACCCAGCTTCCACAAATGCCAAATCCTGGTATGGACCGGCTCCGGCGCCATTGAAAAGGAGCTGTGCATTCACTTTGGCGTGGAATGTATCCCCAAAGAGGAAGGTGCGGCCGCGCTGGCTACTATGATCTGGAACCGGGCCAGCAAAAAGGCAAGCTGAGGAATCGCCGTCATCGGATCATCGCCGACATCGCGCGTCATTGGAAAGCAAAAAACCTCACCACGGATGGCACGGATAAATCGGGTGATCGCACGTGATCTGGTGATCGAGAAAATCAATCCCTACCGCCGATTTACGCGGATGAACGCGGATCAGAAGAGATTTCCAAAATCGCCGGAATTGCCAAAGTGAAAATCCTCAACGGATGAGGACGGATTAGGAATCGATCATCTGCATCGTACGTCATCGGGGAAAGCAAACCAAAAACCTCACCACGGATTCACACGGATAACACGGATTAATCGGGTGATCGCGCGTGATCTGGTGATCGAGAAAATCAATCCCTACCGCGGATTTACGCGGATAAACGCGGATCAGAAGAGATTGCCAAAATCGCCGGAATCGCCGGAATCTCCAAAGTGAGAATCCTCAACGGATGAGGACGGATCAGGAATTGATCATCTGCATCGCCGTCATCGGAAAAAGCAAAACCAAAAACCTCACCACGGATGCACGGATTAATCGGGTGATCGCACGTGATCTGGTGATCGGGTGATTTGGAACAGGCCTACCGCGGATTTACGCAGATAAATGCGGATCAGAAGAGATTGCCAAAATCGCCGGAATTGCCAAAAGCGAAAATTGAAAGCTAGATTGAAAACGAAGCTTACGGCGGATTCACTCCATTAACACAGATCAGGAAAAGGCTGCTCACGATTCCCTGTAGAATAAAACCTGATGGAACATAAAGGTGACCATTTTGATGTGCTGGTGATTGGCGCGGGACCAACCGGCATGGCTTCCGCAATTGAAGCACAGCGCGCGGGCTTTCGCGTGGCGCTGGTGGACAAAGGTTGCCTGGTGAATTCACTGTTTCACTATCCGGCAAACATGACGTTTTTTACCACGCCGGAATTGCTGGAAATTGGCGACATACCATTTCCTTCCGCTAACCAGAAGCCAACCCGCTCAGAAGCGCTGGAGTATTACCGCAACGTGGCGCAGCATTACCGGCTTGATGTGCGGCAATACCAGAAAGTGCTGACTGTTACAGGATATGACAGCGCATTCAAGGTGCAGACGATTGACCGCAATCGCAACGAGCACGAATATACGACGCGGAAAATTGTCGTGGCCACCGGTTATTACGACCTGCCGAATTATATGGGCATTCCCGGTGAAGACCTGCCCAAAGTGATGCACTATTACAAAGAGCCGCATCCGTACTTTGACATGGACGTGCTGGTGATTGGCGCAAAGAACTCGGCGGCCATTGCCGCGCTGGAGCTGTGGCGGCGCGGATCACGCGTAACGCTGGTGCATCGCGGGCCAGGGATTCACAACAACGTGAAGTACTGGATCAAGCCGGACATTGAAAATCGCATCAAGAACGGCGAAGTTACAGGCTATTTCAACAGTTGCGTGCTGGAGATCAAGCCTGAATCGGTGCGCATCAAGACGCCTGAGGGAGAGAAGACGCTGAAGAATGATTTTGTCTTTGCCCTAACGGGCTATCACCCGGATTATGAGTTCCTGCAATCCCTGGGGATTGAGTTGACGCATCCGGAGATGCGTCCGGTGTGTGATCCGCACACCTTTGAGAGCAATGTGCCGGGAATTTATGTAGCGGGATGCGTTGTGGCAGGATCGCGGACGAGCGAAATATTTATCGAGAACGGGCGGTTTCATGGGAAGCAGATTGCGGAAGATTTAAAGAAGAAGTTACCAGCGTATGCCTAACCAGCCTTCTTC
>DASRCD010000667.1:0-2560 GCA_035653315.1 Candidatus Angelobacter sp. | reverse complement strand
AATCACAACTGAGCCAGGCGGAAAAGCTTTCATCCATTGGATTGCTGGCTGCGGGAGTAGCGCATGAGGTCAACACGCCGCTGGCCGTGATTTCCAGCTACGCGCAGATGCTCACCAAGCAGATCAACGGCGATGCCAAGCTCGGCCCGCTGCTGGAGAAGATCACGCGCCAGACCTTCCGCGCGTCAGAGATCGTGAACAACCTGTTGAATTTCTCGCGCACCAGCGCCACGGAATTCAAGGACATTAATTTAAACAAAGTCATTACGGAAACCCTGGCCTTGCTGGAACATCAGCTTAAGACCTCGCACATCAAAGTGGAAACTGATCTTTACCAGGCTTTGCCTGCCATCCACGGCAATTCAGGCAAGCTGCAACAGGTGTTCCTGAACCTATTCCTGAACGCCAAGGACGCAATGGCGGGCAAGGGCGGCACTCTGCGCATCAGCACGGCCAATGGCGATGGCGTGCAGGTGAACATCAGCGACAGCGGTACCGGAATTGCTCCGGAACACATCAACAAAATTTACGATCCATTTTTCACCACCAAGACCGCCCCGCGTGAGGGCCAATCGCGTGGCACGGGCCTGGGCCTGTCAGTCACATACGGAATCATTCAGGAGCATGCGGGCAAGATCCGCGTGGACTCCCAACCTGGCCAGGGAACCAGGTTTCAATTGGAATTTCCCATGAGAAAGGCAGTCAATGTCTGAAGCCGCGGTGTTAAGTCATCCCCGCACCGATGCTAGTAGTGGCGGTTCGGTCCTGATCATCGATGACGAAGCAGCAATTCGTGAATCGCTCGAGACCCTTCTGGAGTTTGAAGGATACAGTGTTGAGTCGGCCGAGACCGGAGAAGAAGGTCTTGCCCGGTTAGGCGAGCACGCCTTTGATCTGGTGCTGCTGGATTTTGCTTTGCCTGACCGCAATGGCCTGGAGATTCTGGCTGACATTCGCTCCCGCGACTCTCAGCTTGCCGTGATCATGATCACGGCCTACGGCACTCTGGATAACGCGGTACGCGCGATGCAGCAGGGCGCCACCAACTTTATTCAAAAGCCCTGGGACAATGAAAAGCTGCTGGCCGATATCCGCTCAGCCGTTTCACGCAGACGCTTTGAAGAAGAAAATGAGCAGCTCAAGCGCGCACTCAAGCAGCGCTATAATTTTGAGCATATCGTAGGCAAGTCTGAGGCGATGCTCAAGATTTTTGACCTTGTGGGCCAGGTAGCCACCAGCCGCTCAACCGTCCTGATTCAAGGCGAGAGCGGCACAGGCAAGGAACTGATTGCCAAGGCGATTCACGCCAACTCTCCGCGCAAGAACCATCCATTTGTTCCGGTGAATACCGGCTCCATGCCGGCAGACCTGCTTGAATCAACACTGTTTGGACACGTAAAAGGTGCTTTCACCAGCGCCATTTCCTCAAAGAAAGGCCTGTTTGAAGTTGCCAATACGGGAACGCTCTTTCTGGATGAAATCGGCACCATGAGCCTGGAGACGCAGGCCAAAATTTTGCGCGTCCTGCAGGACCGCAAATTCATGCACCTGGGCGGCGTGCATGAGCTCCAAGTGGATGTGCGCGTAATCGCAGCCACCAATATTGACCTACGCACGCTGGTTCGTGAAGGTAAATTCCGAGAAGACCTTTTCTACCGCCTGAACGTGATCACCGTGGACCTGCCGCCGCTGCGCAGCCGTCGTGAAGATATTCCGCTGCTGGTGGGGCACTTCCTGGAAAAATTTGCGCGGGAAAATAACAAGCCTGTCAGCCATATCGCGCCGGAAGCCCTGCGGCCGCTGCTGGATTATGGCTGGCCGGGCAATGTGCGCGAACTGGAGAACGTGATTGAGCGCGCCGTAGTGCTGTGCAACAGCTCAGCTGTTGGGATTGAACTGATCCCCGATCATATTGTTGGCCGTGGTTCTGAGAGCAAGATGTTTGAGCACCGTCCGGATGCGTCACTGTTTGAGATTGTTGAAGACTGCGAGCGCCGGCTGATTGTGAACATGCTGGAGAAATGCAATTGGAACCAGACAGAAGCGGCTGAACGCTTTCATATTCCTCTTTCCACGCTGAACCAGAAGATCAAGCGGCTGAGCATTGAGATCAGGAAAAAAGGTTTTAAAGATTAGCGTTTTAAAGATTAGCACCGGAACCATAAAGCGGATTCGCCAACTGCTTGCGGTGCCATTTTCTTTGCCAGATACGCAAGGCCAGTAAAGCCAGAATAAAGCCGTATGATCCTGCCATGGGATTGAAATAAGCGGCCACCATACCCGTAGCCAAGGCTATAGGGAAAAACATGATCTGCTGCCCCATCAGGCGGCTGGCAAGAACATCCTCTTCATTGATCAGCTTTTTCTTTTTCGCCAGAATCCATTGAAGCGCCAGAAATGCCGCCGCAACGAACATGTTGGAGAAATAAATTTCCTGTGCGGCACGGTTGCGCAAAAAATGTCCAAGCAGGCCGCAGGAAAACGGCATGGTGGAAACTGACATGAGGAAGAGAAGATTTACCCAGACCAGCCCTGCCTGCAGATGGCGGACGAAATGCAT
>DASRCD010000666.1:0-9006 GCA_035653315.1 Candidatus Angelobacter sp. | reverse complement strand
AAGCCAGTGGACAGTTTTTGTCTGCCGCATAAAAGTCTTTTGCCTTCTCCAGCAGCACAGTTAAAAACGGCTGGTCCTGCGTGCTGCGCGCGTAGTCAATCATCAGGCCCAGCGCAAATGCAGTTTGGCTATGCTCGCCGGAGCGCACCGGATGCGAAAGCTTGGGCAGCCACGTTTTCAATCGCTCAACAGAAGCCTGTTCCAAAGGACTTAAATTCACAGAGAGTTCATGGGCAAGCGGGTCATGGTCCTGCTTCGCCCACTCCAGCAATTCGGCGCCAAGTTGCAACAGCCATGCCAGCCCATAAGGACGCTCAAAACTGGCGCGTCCTTCGGCCTTTAAATAAATGACTTCCTGCGCAATGTTTTCTGCCGTAAGACTCTGCTGCAAGGCGGCACGAGCATCCGCAGCAAAAGAAGCTTCTGGAAAATTACGGGCCAGGCGCGCCAGCAGCCAGTGTCCGTGTACGGAAGAATGCCAGTCATAGCAGCCGTAAAACGCCGGAGTGAGCTTGCGGGGCGGCGCAACATCAGCATCGCTGTTGAGGGAATGTGCGATTTTATTGGGATATTCCTTGTGCACGCAGGCAAACGCCAGCTTTGCGAACCGCTCCGCTGCATGGCTATCAAACTGGCTTTGCATTGGTGGCATAGATTGCGCAGAAGAAGCTTGTTTTGCAGGCTGATTCAAAGCCTTACTCAAAGATTGTTTCGAAACTTCTTGCGAAGCCTGGCTGAAACAATTTCCTGTCACCAGCAGCGAGATAAGCAACAGCAGCACCTGAGTTTTCATGACAGCACAATGTAACATGCAGCCTTTGCAAAGGAATGAAGGGGCCGGCAAATACTGGCCTGCAAGCTTATTGCTTTATTGCGCAGGTTTCGCCGAAGCCTGCAGTTCTTTGGCATGGCTAATAAGCTTTTTCAGCTTGCCTTCAATTGATGCATCGCCGATCCGCTCATCCTGAAGCACACCATCGGCATCAATGGTGAAGGTGTGCGGAATGGCATTCACAGAAAACATTCTGGCCACCGGCCCTTCAAAGCCTCCATCACGATATTGCATCCAGGTCATGCCATTTTTGGTGATGAATTCTTTCCACTTTTCTTCATTGTCATCCAGACTCACGCTCAACACCACGAGTGGCTGGCCTTCAAAGTTCTTTGCGATTTTCTGCATATGAGGCAGGGCTTCACGGCACGGTGCACACCAGGTGGCCCAGAAGTCAAGCAGAACAACCTTGCCTTTGAAATCGTCAAGCGAGACGCGCTGGCCATCCAGCGTTGTTACCGCAAAGGCGGGCGCCATTCTGGCGCGGGCAAGCTCAGGCTGGCTGATATAGCGCAAAGCGCGCTGCCGGTCAGGATCGCTTTCCGGCCGCATTTTTACAAACTGCTCAAAGCGTGCCTTGGCGGCATCATCTTGTTTGAGATAGGCAAGCGCGCGGCCATCCATCAGCACGGCATTTGGGAAGTTCTCATGGGCAGTAAGCGCCTTAGTCATCTCTTCGTGCACACGGCTGAACAACTCGTCTTTATGCTTGGCCAATGCCTGGTCCATGATGATTATGCCGAGTTGGTAACGCGCAACAGCTACTTCATCCCCCTGGGCCTGATCCGCCATTTCCTGGGCCGCAGCTTCAGCCATCTTCCATTCCTGCAATTCAATGGCATATTTGATGATATTTTGCTGGCATGGACGGCAATGGCCACCATCCTGTTTATCGGCTTTCTTAAAGCTTTCCAGAGCAGCTTCTACTTTGCGCTGTTTCAGATATTCAAGCGCTTCTTTATAGGTCTTTTTTGCTTTCTCGTCTGTTGGCGTATCCATCTTTTCCTGCGCGACAGCAGGTGCAAGCATACACACCAGCAAACAGGCCAAGTAGCCGAATCGCATACCGATCTCCTGATTTTATTGAGGGGGGCAGAATGAAAGTACCATGACTTTGGGATTTAGTGAAGAATTTCGCGTGCGAAGAAAGCTATCACACACAGTGCGGGTTTTCGCTTAAGAGCGTTAAGCCTTCATGCCTGGCGATTTCCCCGAACGCAGCATTGTTTCTGGCAGTAAATCTATATGACTGGGACAAGAACCGGCATGCCGCACTTATGCTAATTGTGCAGTCTGCAATGGCTCATTTGGCTTCATCCAGTAGGCTGTGAGCGCACCCAGCAATGACAAACCAATGCATCCGACAAATGGCAGGTTCCAGTTATTGCTCTGGGTAACATAAAAGGCCACTTGTGGCGACAATGCCGCCGCTAGGGCCGACCCAATGTTCATCAGGCCGCTTGCCGAACCTGAAAACCGGGGAGCAATATCCATGGGAATTGCCCAGAAAGGGCCGATGGTAGATTCCGCGAAGAAGAATGCCGCACTCAGGCAGAGAGCAACAAGCGTCAAATTGTGGGAGAGTAATACGGGAACCATGAATAACAATGACAAAAGGAAGCCGCCAATGATCATGTCCCGGCGCGCCTTGTTGCGGTCTCCAGTCCTTTTCAGGATGAAATCGCTTACGATGCCGCCCAATGCATCGCCGGCCACACCTGCAAGGAACACGCCGCTGGAGAACAGAGCAGAATTTTTCAGGTTCAATTTGTATCCATGAAGAAAGAAAGATGGCAGAAAAGTCAGGTAAAGCCAGAGCGTCCATCCGTAACAGAAATAAACCAGCGTGACAGGCGACATGCGCTTGATGAGCGGCCACCACGGCACGGGATCTTTCCTTCTGTCTTTTTTTGCGGCAAAGCTGGGCAAAACTGCAAGTTCCTGCTTCGTGATTCCAGGATGAGTCGCAGGATTGTCACGAAAATAAAACCACCATGCAATGGCCCAAAGCATGCTAACGCCGCCAAGAATATAAAATGACATTCGCCAGGAAGCAGCCGCGATAATCCACGCCACCAGCGCAGGTGTAATAGAATTCCCCAGGCGCGAGAACGCATGTGTGATTCCCTGGGCAAAACCGCGTTTTCCCGCAGGCATCCAGTCTGAGAGGGCGCGCGTGGCCGTGGGGAAGGTTGCTCCTTCTCCCAATCCGAGCAGGACCCGGCAGAGAATTAATGCGGTTAAGCTGTGCGCCGCCCCCATCAGCATGGTTGAACCAGCCCAGACCACGGCGCACACCGTGAGCGTCAAACGCGCCCCAAAACGGTCGCTAAGCCATCCTCCCCATACCTGCAACACCAGATAAGCCCAGCCGAACACGGAAAGCACAGAGCCCAGCTGGTTTGCACTGAGATGCAGCTCTTTCTGAAAAACCGGGCCGGCGGTCGCCACGTTGATCCGGTCAATATATGTGAGCCCATACATCAGGCAGACCATCAGCAGCACGAGGTTGGTGGAAGAAAAGATTTTCCCTAATGGCGATGCGGGGCTGGAAAGATTTGCAGTCTTGGGATCAGGAGAGGCCATGATTATTGTCCGCGCAAGTTTTATCAGGAAAGCAGGGCTGCGGCAATCATCTTTTTTACCAACTCGAAATATACCTGCAGGCGGCCCAAGTAGCCGTCCAGCAGGTACAACATCCATACTTAAGAAAATTAGAAATGAGCTTCCACTTTTATCTCAATTTTCAGCGGCAATGAGCGCCCAGCACACAATGGCGCTGCAAACGGAACTCCAGCGTCCGTACCCTTTATATATCTGCGCAGCCAGGGCCGCCTGCTGTTTTAGCGTTAGGCCGTCAGCCTTAATCTGCGGGTCCGAAACATTGCGGACAGCCAGCCAGCGAGGCGCAAGGCCATTCATTTGACTGGTTACTAGACCAAGAACAGCATCGCCCATTTCCGAGACATCGCCCAGACCTTTCAGTTGGTAATGGTTGTCCGACGTATCGAACCCGAAAAAATCCGTAGTGACCACCGACGATTTCAAAGCACTGGGCCCAACCTTCACGATCTCCGGCTGCCGTGTATTGTCTTTCGGCAATTGCCCGGAGTTCGCTTTGAAAAGCTTTTTTGCTTCTGCCATATACTTCACCACGGCAGCTTTACTGGAATAGTCCGCGTTGTGAAAAGGTTCTTTTTTAAATTTTGACGTGCAATCAAAACGTAAACTGGAGCTCACTACTACATCGCCTACTTCAAACTGCTTGCCAATTCCACCGGCTGTTCCAGTGGTAAGAACAAGTTTAGGTTTCACTTCCTGAATGATTTGCCGCCAAACATCTTCGTTGGGCAGTTTGGGGCCGTCCTGCGACATGTGAGAATCTGACTTGAACACTACGACCTTCTTTTTTCCAATCGTGGTGGTCCAGTATGCTCCCAGCCTTTGGGCTTTCAGGGCCGGACAGCCCTTCCGCATGTTTTTTGAGATCGTACTGAAGTTATGCGTATAAGAGCGGTAATCATTTCGGGAATCCTTGCCCGGCGTCAACACGCGGCTCAGAGCATGCCCCTCATCTACAGTCCAGGTCACAACCAGCACATCGGCTTGCGGCAATGGATTGTCAGTATTCGCATCGGGAGCAGGACCTGTTTGCGGCGCAAGGCCCTTGGGCCACGGAATATCTGTAAAACGGGAAAGTCCTGTAGTGGTTGAGAAAGCGAGGAATTCCCGGCCCTCCAGCGCTTCCGAATCAAAGTCAATGATTTCGCGCCGCAGGTCTTCCGGGTCGGAAGTTTTTGCTGCCGGCGCAAAAGCAAAAGTGGATAAGGGCGCAGGACGTGCTATGGGGTCAAATCCAAGATTTCGTTCTGCCCAAGCTCGATCAACGATCATATGCTTCCCTCCCAACCAAACGCTTGTTGGCCCAAAGAACTGCCAGAGCAATCCATGCATTTCCTATCCAGATGTATCTCGGGGCCTTGTTCTTATGTGCTGATTCGGGTGAAAGCGTTACAGCGTTTTTGGGTTTACTCCTGCTTAAGAATCCACAAACAAAAAGCCCACATGCGCATTTGCGCACGTGGGCATTTGGAATGGGACGAAATCAGTCTTTGCTTGGTTTTTTGGGAGTCAAATCGCATTCCCTTTTTACTTGCCCTAGATCCAGGCCGGCAGGAGAAAACTCAGCAATCTCCGCCCCCCTGCGTCCGGGCATTTCGACCTTGAAGATTTGCGATCCTATCAATTCGCGCGTTGTCCCTTTGTCCATGGAAAGAAAGCGGTCGCGTACCCAATTCCAGCCGTGAAAATGATGAGTATTGTCCACGCGGACCTGCACCTCAATCTGCGGCTGTCCCCAAAAACCAGGACGGTTCGGCGGCCCCAGCGGAATGCCGGGATTGAAATCCGCGTAAGTATATTTGTGATTGGTGCACACCAGTTCAATCCGTGGCTTGTAATTGGAGCTGTTGCTCAGGTAATTGTCCGCCAGCAGTTCAAAGCGAACATTTTTAGCCGCGGTCATTTTGTCTTCTGAGCGGAATACCACCCAATTTCCGCCGGCGCTTACGCCATCTCCTTCACCCTGATAAGGACTCATCACGGTCCTCTGTGCTTCAGCCGAGAACACCGCTAAACAAATGATAGTTAGACCTGCAACAAAGACTTTCTGAATTCCAGCCCGGTACTTCCCTTGAAACAATTGCGATGCGTTCACGTCTCCTCCGAAAGGACAGTTTTACTGAACTTTCCTGCCGTAAAAAAATGATCAAATCACAATGTTAATGCATTTAATTTGCCAAATCGGCTGCCGGCAATATTGCTGATTTAATTCAAAAATCTAGCTCTTGGGCTATGGGAATGGTGGTTTTCGGCCAACCGGAATGGCTGATTTAGGCCAGTGTCTTCAGGAAATATTCGAGTCGCCAAGCAGCTTTAAAGTATGTCAACAACCAGAGTCGCCCACTTTGCCAAAGCGTTGCCGGTGTTCACCGATCAGTTTACTCAGCTGTATTTGCAACGCATTCACTGAATCAAATAGCGCCTGCACACCATTCGTCTGCCATGTGATTTCCTGCTGAGAAATGTTTTCAGACAAATCTCTCAGCATCTGGCTCGTGCGGCGCAAACGCTCAGCCGCCAGAAATGATAGGGCATGGGCAGGATTTCTTTGACTTTCCCGCGCGCTCAAAAGTTCTCCAACCGTCCAGGCAGTCATACGCGCATTGTCCAATACGTGCCGGAATTCCTGCAACGGCCCCAGTTCAGGGGCTACGCCTGATTTCAATTCCAGATCAAACGATCTCAGCTCTTCAGTAAGCTGGCGTAACCTTCCGGAAAAAGGTATTTGTATAGCGTCCGCCAATTTTTAATACCTCAATCACCACACCATAGCTCAGAAGACAAATCGTTACACTAAAAAGCAGATTCAAAGTAAAAAATAATAGTTACTTAAGATTTACTCCCAAGGTTGATTGAGCATAAATAGGAAACAGAATTCCTTATTCTGATAAACATTTGCAGAATGCAATCTGCTTTCGTCCTACCCAAAGCTATGCATGAATAGGCTCTAAATCCGTCCTGCTCTACTCTCCAAAATTCCATCAGATGCTCTCGTGGATATACTCTGATACGCGGCAAACTTTTGCTCCAGCTGCTGTATCATCCTGGTCATCGATATCCCAGCAATGCCAATATTGCCGATAGCCATCTTCCGGATATTTTTTGCGCGGCTTCCAAAAATCGCGCGGCAACCCCACATTACCACTTAAATGTTGCAGTGGATGACGAGGCAAGCGTTGCCGATCAACCATGCATAAAACCTGACACAATCAATCAGCTTATTACCTGCCAGCAGGCGAAGCCTACTTTGTTGTACCGTATTACTGACGGAGAATTAGAGCGCATGAACCAAACCAACCTTCCCGAACCGTGGCTTCGGGGAACATTGACAGAAGTACCCGCTGTTCAAAGGGCCGTGCTGCACGCTTTGGAACTGGCCCGCGAAGATCTGGAACGCTGGTGCCATGGCTTGAGTGATGAGGAAATGCACGCCCGGCCAGCCGGTCTCGGGTCTGTGGCCTTTCATTTACGCCATATTGCGCGCAGCATTGACCGTCTGCTGACCTATGCGGAGGGCAGGCAGCTTTCCGCCGAACAACTGTCAATGCTTAAAAGTGAAATGGACCCGGTTGGAAGCAGGAATGAAATGTTTGCCGAATTTGTAGTGGCAATTGCCAAAAGTGGCAAGAGAATACGCGCTTTTAGCCCAGAGCAACTGGGAGAAACAAGAAAAGTAGGGAAAAAAGAATTACCCACCTCAGTGGGAGGATTGCTGGTCCACGTAGCCGATCATACGCAGCGGCATGTAGGCCAGGCGATTACCACGGTCAAAATCGTCGTGGCGCAACGTTGATGTGATGCATTACGGTCATGCCATCATCCTGCGATTGTGCTTGTCAGGGGTTAGAGGAATGGAAGCAATCTGATGCCTTCTGCAAATCAGCAAAATAATCCTGTTCTCTCCATGCAGCGAATTCTGGCTGCAGCATGCTTTGCCGCCAATCAGCATGCTCAGCAGAAAAGAAAGGGCGCCGCAGGTGAACCATATATTAATCATCTGCTTGAAGTAGCAGGGCTGATTGCCGCCAGTAGCGATGTTCTGGATGCAGATTTAATTATCGCTGGGCTTCTGCATGACGTGGTGGAAGATACCAGCGTGACTCTGGCTGAGTTGGAACAACAATTTGGGAGCGATGTCGCCGGCCTGGTTGCTGAAGTAACAGACGATAAATCACTGCCTAAAGAGGTGCGCAAGAAAATCCAGGTGCAGGATGCGCCCATGAAATCAAAGCGTGCGCAAGTGATCAAGCTGGCGGATAAAATTTCAAATCTTCGCGCACTCCTGGTAAGCCCGCCTGTGGGTTGGAACCTGGAACGTAAGCGCCAGTATTTTGAATGGGCCAATCAGGTTGTTTCCCGGCTGAGTAATCCAAACTCGTTGCTAAAAGCTGAATTTGATAAAACCTACAAAATGATTTCTCAGCTCACATAAGAGCAGCCATCCCAAAACTTACTTTGAGCATCGCTGAAAGCTCATTTTCATTGCATAAATCCAGCTCTGGATCCAGTTCGTCCTGCATCGAAATATAGGTACATGCGGAATGGATTGAAAAATGTGGCGCTGTTGTGTGTCGGCTGTTTTCTACTGGTCGCAATTGGGACCGGCAGCCTTCAGGCACAGGAAAGAGCGCTGGAAGCGCGCTATGCGGAAGCCGCCTCGGCTGAGCCCTCAGCTTCAATAACAACTTTTGAGCAACAGCTTAGCCCCAGAAGTCTTTTGCTTTATCTGGGTGCGCAGATACAAAACACTGAACTGGATTGCTCTCACTTTGTCCAGTATCTGTATCAACAGGCCGGACTGTATTATGACTATGCTCCATCAAGAGAGCTGTTCAAGGGAATAGCAGGGTTCAAGCACATTTTCAATCCCAAGCCAGGAGATTTGATTGTCTGGCGCGGGCATGTAGGAATTGTGGTGGATCCAGTAGAAAGAAAGTTCTTGAGTGCGCTTAACTCGGGTGTAAAAACATCCTCGTACGATTCAAAATACTGGAAGAAACGCGGGCCTTATCGCTTTTTGCGCTATATAGGCCCAATCAACAACAACGCCAGAAACAGGTTTTCACAGCAAACTATCAGCTCTTCCCGAACCGGAAGAAGCGCTTTCACAGCGGAATAATCTAAATGTCTTCAATTACGCCCAGCCAGCTACCGTAGCTTTATGCATTAAGCATGGGCAGCAACAGTTTGCGGCTGCGCGGCGGATTGCTGATACCACGCTACCGTGCGGCGTAATCCTTCTTCAAAACTGACTTCCACTGAATATCCAAGATGCTTTTGCGCCAAGCTGATGTCAGCCAGTGAGTGCTTTACGTCACCAGTGCGCGCGGATGTATATTTGATTGCTCCGGAAAAACCAATGATCTTGCGTAACATTTCGTAGGTCTGGTTCAGAGAAAAACGCGTACCTGTGGCGATATTAAAAACTTTCCCTGAAACTTCATGGGCGGGAGCCACACATGCTTTCAAATTGGCTTGGACAGCATTGGCCACAAATGTAAAGTCGCGGCTCTGCTCGCCATCGCCAAAGATGGTAGGCGCTTCGCCTTGTT
>DASRCD010000665.1:0-3491 GCA_035653315.1 Candidatus Angelobacter sp. | reverse complement strand
GCCTGGATTCACAATTCCCGATGAATGACCGGGTAGATAGCGCGACCGTGGGCTACCACAAGTTGACGCTGGTGCAGAAATAGCCGCACGCCTTTATTCTGCAAATTGCTAAAATAATTCCCATGCTTAAGCACATTCGCTGGACTGACGTTGAACTGGAAAAATTAAACCCATTGCTTGATCGCCAGATGATTACCGGCCAGGAGTTGATGCTGGCGAGGGTCCTGCTTAAAAAGGGCTGTGTGGTGCCGGAACATAGCCACGTGAACGAACAGCTTACCTACATTCTTGAGGGCGCTCTCAAGTTTTGGATTGACGGTAAGGAGATCGTGGTCCGCGCGGGTGAGGTACTGTGTATTCCATCCAACATGCCGCATAAAGCTGAGGCGGTGGAAGACACCGTGGATTTAGACGTTTTCTATCCACCGCGGCAGGATTGGCTGAACAAATCAGATGTTTATCTGCGTAATGCAGAGCCGGCTGCAAGCCGCTAATATTTTCGCTCTGGTTGTGCAGATGCATATGGCAAGAAAAAGAGGCCGGCGGAAAATTCACGCCAGCCTCCGCTTCCAGTTCAATGGGAGGGTCACGCCTGCCTGTGCAGAGCGGTAACTGGAAGCTAACAGCAACTTGTCCTGCTCAGTAACCTGCATGCTTCATCGCCGGGCATGAGCTGACAGCGACAACTAAAAATCAGAAAAGGCTGGTCGGAGAAAAACCAGCCTTCCCGGTGGTGGATACTGCGAAACGCAGTTAGCTGAAAACGGTTTTCCCGTCGATGACCGCAAATGACCGGACCAGCGAGGAATCATCACCGGCAAACGGTCCCGTGATCTTCGTTACGCCGGGCGCTTTGGGGAGAAAAATCTACCGGTCCAATTGCGCTGCTGGCGTGCGTTACCGTTTCCGGCCCCCGGCTGATCGATGCGCTGGTTCGAGCGGACCAACGCCGGCGATTATAGAAAGCGCATGATTGACGTTTGGTTTAGCGGGACCGTAACGTCAGCCAAAACGCTGCCTTGCCTGGGCGCTCCCAACCACCACTACTACCATTGCTTATTCCAGATGAATGCCCTGAACAGCCGCTTGCCTCTGGTAAATCAAATTGCCTGAATGATTACAAACCAATGTGGATGAATTGATGCTGCTTTAACGCCGTGATGATTTCATCAAGAAGGACTTAGAAGTGGATTAGGGATTGATTAAAATTTCTCATCACAAAAGTGCAACGTTGTGTGAAAAGTTTTAACGGGGTTGATGCATTGGCTGGCATGATTCAGGATTGCTTCGGAAATTGTGCCGGTCTGGATGGCCTTAAAGCAAACGCCAAATAGCAGGTCGTGCAAGCGCGGTCCGAAGGGTGGCGCTCTGTTATACCACCCTTGCGGGGGAGGACCGCGCTTTTCGAGCAGTCGGGTTCTCCCGGTTGGAGGAAACGGGAGTTCGCTATATTCAGAACGCGGAAAGGGCCGAAGCTTGCAAGAATTTTAAGAAATATAAAACGTTTTTTGTCGATTCGTTAACATTGGCGCGACTTATAGGCAGAACTGGATAAGACAAAGGAGACATTTACATGCAATACCTTCTGCTGATTTACGGCCCTGAGAAATTATGGGAAACATATAGCGAGCCTGAGAAGCAGGCAATCTATAAAGAATACGGAGAATTAATTGAAGATTTGAAAAGAACAGGAAAATATCTGGGCGGCCATGAACTCCAGCCCATTGCCACGGCAACCACGGTACGCGTCCGCGATGGAAGAAAAGCAATTACTGATGGGCCTTTTGCCGAAACCAAAGAGCAGCTTGGCGGCTATTTTCTTGTAGAAGCCAGTGATCTGGATGATGCCATGGCCATTGCGGCACGCATCCCGTCCGCAGCTTCAGGTAGCATTGAAGTAAGACCTGTGGTGATGCGCTAAATACGCCGGCTTTTGAGGTCTGCCGCATACGGGGCAGACCTCATGTATTACTTGTTCTTTGCTCCACACTCTCAGGTCGCTTAGGAGTTGTGTTGAACGGCTTAAGCTGGTTTGGATTTGCCGCTGTAATGGCGATGCTCGTCTTTTACGCGCTGGAGAAGCGCAGCTCCTGGTTCATTTTTGCCTTCGCGCTCTCCTGTATTCTCGCGTCGATGTATGGATTTTTACAGGGAGCATGGCCGTTTGGTGTGGTGGAAGCAGTGTGGTCGCTGGTGGCGTTTCGACGATGGTGGTTTGCACGCTCTTAAACTGCTTGGGCTGCCTAAGCGTATTTACGTGATTACTAGTCGCCGATTCGTTCCCTTGTGTGCAAAGTTAAAGATCTGCGGCGCAGAAACCGATGTTTGCGATCTCTGCGCCGTTTGAAGTTTAAATTTTATGCTTATTGAGTGAGTCTAGCGGTCGTGCTAATTGTGTCCTTCCCGATCTCCTCCGCAAGTGCCGTTACCTCTGTCATCGTCCCCGTTGCCATCCTTGCCCGGGCGAGGGATCGCGCCATCAGCGAACAAGCTTGAAAGGTCGTTGGCATGGACTGCGTCACCCAGGAAGAGCGGCTTCGTCACGTGGAAGATTTCCTGCATCGTGCGGAGATCAGAGGAGTGAGTGAGGAGCACATCGCTGGCAAACGGAACGCCGCCTTCATTGGGGTGAGCATCGGGAGAGATGACGATCTCGCCGATTGTATGGGTCAGGTCATCCGGGTTGTCGCCGGTTGCATCCTGTTCGGATTCGTCCCACCAAATAATGATCGCGCCATGATCCTTGTAGGCCTTTGAAGCCATGATCACGGGAATAACTTGCTTCAAGAAGTTGTCGCCTTGGGCGATATTGGCCGCGTCACCGCTTAGTCCCTGGAAGCCGTTCTTGAGCGCAGTATGCTGATCATTGAACTGGTCTGGCGTAATCCAGTTATAGGCGGCTACGTTGTTATTGGCCAGATCAATGAAGAGCTGTTGCAGCGGAGCATATTGGTGGGACAAAGGATTGCTCGCTGTCGAATCGTTACCGCCATTCGTGTCGGAAAAAAACACCATCGGATTGTGTTTGGCGGCGTAGTTGAACTGCGTGGAGCCATTGAATTGATTGACGCCGGTGACAAAGTTACCGGAAAAGCTCTTGATCGGAACTGTCCATTGATTGCGCGGCAGAACAATGTTGTCAAAAGAAGTGCCGTCCGGGATCAGATCGATGTCTTCCTGATACGACTTCCAGCTTACCCCGCACTGCGTCAGAAGACGTGTGAGATGCAATTGATTGTCCTGATTTTGGATCGCTCCTGTACCAGTCTGAGGGGAAAAGGGATCAGAGTCGTTGAAGATGCCAAAATTCGTGCCGGCTTCCGCCCAGATATAGTTGGGTTCAGAAGGGTGAATGTGAGGGTTGTTCCCGCCCGCTGTCGCCAGAACGTTGCGATAGTTGGTGGCATAGGCAACCTGCTGGCTGATGTTGACCTGGCGGCCATTAATCGTTGCAGTTGCAGTCCCATTCACCAGGCTGTTAATGAAGGGTG
>DASRCD010000664.1:0-3410 GCA_035653315.1 Candidatus Angelobacter sp. | reverse complement strand
CTTATGTGGGAAGCGGCGCTTTTCTGCTGGCATCTGTTCTGCAGAAATTTTTTGCCTTGTATGCTTCCGTGAATTCATTTTCGCAGTTAGTGATCAAAAGCGTGCAGCGGGAAGGCGAGTGGAAGCGCTGGCTTCCTCTGGCAGGAGAACAAGCAGTGCTGTAGCAGATGCTTTGAATATATATGTGACAAGTTATAAGAAAGTTTGCCGATTATTCTATGAAGTAAGGAAGTTCTAGCAGTAAAAATCCTATGAAGTAAACGACATTCAATATTTCAGAATGTGACTAAGGGAACTATTCCAGCCGGTAATCCTGTTGTAGAATGCGCATTCGGGCCCTGCGATGATGAAACCGCCGCCAAAACCTAAACTGCTGACCGCGGCAGGCGCTCCATCTTCCCCCGTTGGAACGGCCGGCTCCGCGCCACCGGTTTATCGTCCACAGGCAAGTACCGTCAGCACCTCAGGCCCTCCTTCAACTCGCGTGATCCCCAGTGCAACTCCGGTGCAGTTGAAGCCTGCCATCGCGTCTGCTGTCATCATCAAATCCGCCCCAAAGCCTTATACAGTGGTGCAGCCAAAAGCCGCTCTTGGACAAGGCCAGCCCCGGCTTTACCCAAATCTGAATCCAGCGGCTGCCATCAAGATTGATCCAGCAGAATTTATGCGGCTGGAAGGCTCCTTTGATGATAGTTACTATCGCATGCGCCGTGGTGGTGATCATGGCCTGCTGGTGCCCAATACAAAATACATTTTTGTGCGGACCCTGGATGGCGAGATGGTGATGCACCAGCGTTATCGCCACCCTGTGCTGGCGCAAGGCAAGCCGGTGCTCTATGCAGGCGAAGCCTATTTCAACAACGGCAAACTGGATTGGTGGAGCAACGGATCAGGCAACTACCGTCCGGATGCGGACCATGCCGAACAGGCGCATTTGCCGATGGAAAAATTTTTTACCTATGAACAGGTCTTAAAAGGTGCGAATAAGCAATAGCGGCGCAATAAGTGATCAGCCTGAAACTGCTGCGAGACTAAATTCATGGCTCCAACAAAGTCGTTCAGTTATTTAATCTCCAAAAACTCCTATAACGTAGGGCTACCCTCCGCGTAAAACGAGCCAAACGTCGCCATTATCCATCACGCCCAAACGCATATTTTCCATCTGGGCTCTCTGATAAACCATGAAACCACTTCCATTGTAATGGGCAATCAGGTTGATTGCCCACCTACGGTCTTTTTCGGCAGCTCGGTTAATCAAGGCAACCACTTGCGCCTGGGAGAGATCGCGCGCGTTATAGACTCCAGGTTTTAAGCCGTGGTCCGTATATTGTTTTGGTTCAAAGTCAGGAAGTGCACTGATGCCGCTTAGAATTACACCGCGCAATTCTTTCCAGGATTTGGAATCGCCATCCTGCAATCCTATCTGCGCCGTTGGGCTCAGCCATTGATCGAACAGTGCAACAATGCGTTCAGCAGCGCTTTGTAAACGGCGTCCTACACCGCTGGAGCTTGGAATATCCATTTGCCTGCCGCCACGGTCTTGGCTACTTGGTCTATTATGGGAATAGATATTCTGCGCCCATTCACGAAGTTTATCTTTGTAAGCATGGATGACCTGAAATAATCCTTTCTCGGAGGTGCTGGTGAGGCTCACGTATGGACTGCTTTCCGATGATGTGTATTTATAAAAGGAGATTTCCAGCGGTTGATCTTCACCAATCAGGTCCTGTACAGCACTGATAAAGTTTTCTACCTGGCCAAGATTGGCGCAGTTCTGTACTACAACCGCAAAAAGCCGATCAATCCAGTTGGCTGGAATGAAATGCTTTCCACCAGCACCTTTGGTGCGCGGCATCATCACAAGCTTTCCAGAGGGCTCCCATGGCTTCCATTTATCACCGTCACCGCCATCTCCGCTTCCACCGCTTCCACGTTGTAGCATGGCCTGCACAATTCCCGCATTAGCTTTGGAAGGATGGATCGGAACTTTGACCGGTTGAAGATTCGGCGGAACTGCTTTTTGCTGCACAGTCCCTCTGGTTGGCGTTTTGGGGTTACCGCATGAAGTGCGTGGATTCCCGCTTGTTGCCCGGGGGGCGATAGTTGCGTTCGTACTTGCGTGTACCGGGCGATACACTGGCGGTGCGGGGCGTGTTTCCAATCTGGAATTGCTTGCACCCTTCAACTGTGCGCTTGCTGCGCTGACCTGATTGGGCCGGAAAACGGGCGGCGCAGCCAATCGCGGCGGAGTTGGCTTATATACCGGAGGTGCTTTGATGGACATAATACAAAGTGCCTTACATCGGCAAAAACTACGTGAGCCAAGCCTTCTTATTCTTGCAAGCTTGGCACACCGTCTGCGATGCATCTGCCATAGCTATGATCTTCTAAACAACTTGGGTACAAGCTTGCCGCTGGCTATGATGATATCTCTGATGGCTCCGGCTGCCAGCGCCTTTTTTGGGCGTGCCACCACTTTAATATCATACGCGTCGAATTCATTGTCATATTCTGATTTCGGCGCAACCACGCCAGCCGTGGCCTCTACACAGTAAGCCAGTCCTTCCAGTTCCACCCAGGCATGGTGTGATTCTTTATCAGTCTTCTTTTTGCCGGAACGGATGCAGCATGGAATACCAAAGTCAGTCAGCAAGAAATGCATGAGCGCGGCTTTTTCCCAGCACATGGTGAAGCCTTTCTTCACCATGTCCGCCAGGTCTTCCTGTCCGGTCTCGAGTATTTGTTTGTCCCGCTCCACCTTGTTGGTGGCTATGCTTTCCACATGGACCAAAATAGCCTTAAAAGTATTAACAGGGTTGGATTTGGAAGTGGCCGACCGCGCTCCTGTAATGACCTTATTCAATTCTCCGGTATCCAGCAGGTCCATCTTGAGCACGCCACGGCCTGATTCAGTAAACATGTGCTGTCTGGGCGCGGCGCTCACAAAATTGAAGTTCCCGCGCAACGAAGCGACCTCGGGCTCCTCAATTTCCGCACCCACTGGAAATGGCACAATACTGGCCACAGGGCTCGCTCCCATATAGTCATCAATAATTGTGATTTTATCGCGGGGAGATTCAGCTCTCTGAACCATTGGCGAGGCATGCGGACGATAAATTGGCGGAGCTCCATTGCCTTGTCTTGCTGGTTTGGCCTGGGCCTGTGTGCGGCCAGTTTGCGGCCGATAAATTGCCGGAGCTGCCGGCTTAACTGGCGAAGCTTGAGGCCGATAGGCCAGAGGCGCAATGCTGCGGGCTAGAGGTGCAGACTGTATTACCGAATTACTTTGCTGGGGCCGATACACTGGTGGCGCAGATTGACCGGGTTTTGCTTGCGCTGGCGCAACCTGTGGCCGGTAAACCGGCGGTGCAGCCGACCGTGGTTGCTGAGTTGGTTTATAAACCGCTGGC
>DASRCD010000663.1:0-3154 GCA_035653315.1 Candidatus Angelobacter sp. | reverse complement strand
GCTCCTTGCTCCTTCATGTCTTTCATCAGCTGTAGAGTTTTTTCGTAGCGCAGAACGGAGTCAGGGTCATCCCGGTCCTGCGTGGCGATCATGACCAGTGGCGCATCCTTGCTGACAAGGGCGTTGGGGCCGTGCTTCAACTCTCCGGCGGGATAACCCTCGGCCTGTATGTAGGCGGATTCCTTCAGCTTGAGCGCGCCTTCACGGGCTATGGCGTAGTGAATGCCGCGTCCAAGATAGAGGAAACCGCGCGCCTGGCGGGTGTGTTCGGCGACGGCGCGCATCTGTTGCTCCCAACTTTCAAGCGAGGATGCCAGCAGTTCCGGCAGCCTTTCCAGTTGCTCGATGAGACCGGCAACGGAATGAGCCGTCATTCTGCCGCGCAGCCGGGCCATCGAAAGCGTAAGCAGATAAAGTACGGCGAGCTGGGTGGTGAAGCTTTTGGTTGCGGCGATCGCCACTTCCTCTCCGGCATGCGTGAGCAACGTGGCGTCTGCAAGCTGCGTGAGCGGGGTCTCCGGGACGTTGCAGATGGCCAGAGAACTAGCGCCTTTTTTGCGCGCTACCTGCAAAGCCGTAATCGTGTCGATCGTGGTGCCGGACTGTGATGGAAAAATGGTAAGTTCATGGGGCGAGACAACCGGGTCGCGATAGCAATACTGGCTGGCAAAATCTACTTCCACATTCAGGCCGACCATTCTTTCCAGCATGAATTCGCCCACCATGCCCGCGTGCCGGCTGGAACCGCTTGCGGCAATGGTGATCTTGTCGATCGTCCGTATCAGCTCGCGGGAAAGCCCAAGCTGTTGCAGCACAACTTTTCCATGGCTATCCAGATTGTCTTCGACGACTGTACGCACGGCTTCCGGCTGATCATAGATTTCCTTGATCATGTAATGCGCAAAGCCGTTTTTTCCTTTGCTCATTTTTGTTTTTACATTCCCGACTGACATTTTGCTCACACAATGTTTACTGATGATGAATTAGTCCCTAACAGTCTGGGCTTCTGCTACGTTCATTGTTGCTGAGGATTGCGCCCCGGACAACGATTGCCATCCCTTTCGCGAGAGATGCCAAAAGATCAAATAGCCGGTGACCGCTGCAATCAACAGCAGGGGCACGCCAACTTCAGGCTCGCCAAAAATCATTTTCCCAATGCCAAATAATGCGCTGTAAATAAATGTGGAACCAAGGACCCAGTCCAGCGCATTTGACGTGAAATCCCGCACCGGAGTAAGTTCAGGTGCTTTTTCCGCAATATTTCTCCACCCATAGATGGAAGGATGAATGCGCCGGTAAAATTCCACCAACGTTTGCTCCGGCTCAGGCCTTGTTATAAAGGTGGCGATCACCCAGCAAACCGTTGTGCCAAAGGCGGTAATCAAAGAAGTTTTTGCAAAGACGACCGCTTCATTGCCTGTAAACTGAAAGCGGCTCAGGGCCAGCGTAATAGCAGCGGCCGCGCTCATGGCGGAAATTTCACTCCATGCGTTAATGCGCCACCAATACCACCGCAATATGTAAACCGCACCGGTCCCGATCCCTAAATTAAGAACAATTTGCCAGCCCTGCCGGATGGATGTGAGCTGCCCGGCAACGTACCCGCTCAACAAAATCAGGAGCACGGTAAATATTCTTCCTATCTGCACATAATGGTGCTCGCTTTTCCCGGCTGCAAAAAACCTTCGATAGAAATCATTCACCAGATAAGACACACCCCAGTTCAACTGAGTCCCCAGCGTTGACATATAAGCGGCAAGAAATGCGGCAATCATGAATCCGCGCAACGCCGGCGGCAGGTAGTCGCGCAAGACCATCACATATCCCTGCTGCGGGTTGGCCCCAAAGGCGGCATTAGGATGCAGGCCTCCATTCGGTGAATACACGGCAAGCGCCACAAGCCCGGTGATGATCCACGGCCAGGGTCGCAGGGCGTAATGCGCTACGTTGAACCAGAGTGTTGCGCCCAAAGAATGCTTTTCATTTTTTGCGGAGAACATGCGCTGCGCAACATAACCGCCGCCACCTGGCTCCGCGCCCGGATACCAGGCAGACCACCATTGCAGGGCAAGGTACGTGACGAAGGTCAGTAAAGGCAAAGTCCAGAGTGCATCGCTTGCCCAGCCGTGGTGGAAATCGGGCAAGAAAGAAAGTGGATCAGCAACATGCGTGCCGTTCTGTTGCACAGTTTCCGACACATGGCTGAGCTGCAACTGCAAAGCAGCCATACCGCCAATCTTGCTGACTGCTGCCCAGGCCAGCACTACCACCATCACCATTTTGAGAATGAATTGAAAAAGATCAGTGACCAGCACACCCCATAGCCCGCCCAGGGAAGTATAGATACCCGTAAAAGGTATCAGGATAAAAATGCAAATTAGCAAGGACGTATGCGCCGGTGCGCCCAGCGTGTAAGAAAAAAGCTGATGATTACCGGCGGAAAGATGCAGTACCCGTCCCTGGGCAATAACCGAGCCAAGAAGCACAGAGATGATGCTCACCATGGCATTCGTTACCCAGCCAAGGATGAGGCAATTCATGATCAACCCGAGATATACGGCTTTGAACCCCCGCAGGAATGCAGCAGGGCGGCCACTGTAACGGATCTCAGCCAATTCAACATCGGTCAGGACTTGAGCACGCCGCCAGTATCGCGCGAAAAAAAAGACCGTGAGCATGCCGCCGAGGCACATGCTCCACCAGATCCAGTTCCCGGCAATACCCTGGGTTGCCACAAGTCCGCTTACCAGAAGTGGAGTATCAGCCGCGAATGTGGTTGCCACCATGGAGGTGCCGGCCAGCCACCAGGAAACATCGCGTCCGGAGAGAAAAAAATCTTCAGTGTTGGCGCTGGAGCGGCGCATGTAATACATGCCGATCAGCAGATTGATCAGCAGGTATCCGGCAATGACAAGCCAATCAATCCAGGTGAGCAACATGTGATCTCTCCAAGTTGCAGCCGCACGATCGTAGAAAGTTGCTCTTCGACGATGGCTGCTGGTGAAAAATTTGATCCACCATTGGGCCGGTAGAGCGAAAGGCTATGGACGCATACCGGCTCAATGCGGAGCTACTTACCCCGTGGTGTAATAGCTCCGCATCGCCGCTCTGACGAGTTCTCGCCAGAAACTGTTTACATCCAGCGGGGCATTAC
>DASRCD010000662.1:0-2074 GCA_035653315.1 Candidatus Angelobacter sp. | reverse complement strand
GAATCGTGTTTGCCCCGCCAATTTCCACCAGCACTTCATCCATGTGGACGGGTTGAGGTTTTTCTGCGCTCTCCGCTCCTTCTGCCGAGGTTCCTTCCTGTGAAGCAGCTTCTGGCTTTGGTTCATCCCCGCCAGCGTCTTTCGGTCTTGCCTCAAAAGAGACCTGAACAAAGTCGCCGTTCTCCGCTCCTCGATCGCCTTCAATCGGATCGTAGCTTGCCTGCCGTTCCTGCAATTGCTTGATTTCGGCATCAAGTTCTTCGTTTGTCACGTCAACATTCGGTTTCTCGACCTTAATGGCGCTGTAGTCGCCCAACTCAAAGTCAGGCAAAACTTCAAAGGCTGCTTTAAAGCGCATTGGCTCGCCCGGCGTATATTCCAGCCCATATATATGAGGTTGAGAAATTGGGCGGTGCCCGGCTTTGCTCACCGCGTCGCGAAAATATTGCGGCACCAGGGATTCCACCACGTCACTGGTAATCTCATTGGAAAAGCGGTTCTTTACCATGCTGGCCGGGACCTTGCCCTTGCGGAATCCCGGTATTCGGGCCTGCTTGGCGTACTCTTTTATCAGCTTATCCTGCTGTTTGGTGACCACATCAGCGGGAATTTCCACTTCCACTTCGCGTTTGCAGGCAGGATCCATGGGCGGAACTCCGGCGCGCTCTGCGTGGGAGTGCCCGTCCCCGGCATGTTCAGAGTGGTCATGCCCTTCATGCGAATGCTCAGCACCTGCCTCCGCGCTGGCCTGCTCTTCTGGCTGATTGTCTGCGCCCTGGCCCGGCTGGTTCTCTTGCGACTGGGTTTCAGAGTTGTCTAAAGTGTTGCTTTCCGCTGCGTTGTCCAAGTGGTTTCCTTATCGCTGCCGCTGGGGTAAAAAGACGGCAAATCGAGGGTTTTGATGCACATACCTCGAACTTCCAGTTTAAGAGAGATTGCCGCTAGGGGTCAACTTTTGAAGGGAAGCGAGCCGGGTGAATAGTGTTCCGAAAGTCTAGCGTAATATGCCCGAGGAAAAATATTCATGTTTTGGAGCCTATAAGCAATCGATTTCTCCAACATGACCAATAAAAGTAATCATTTTTATTAACCATGGCATGGCTATTCCGAAATCTTGAATAGTTCAAAAATAAATAGTTCTAGTTACTAATTTATCCTTGCTAAATTGGTTGTCTTCTCTTAAAGTCACAGAACTCTTTATAAGACTTTAGTTCGACTAGGCTACAAGAAGGATTAAACCAAATGAAAGTACCCAAACTATGGTGGGTGGCTGTTGCTATCATAATCTTAACAATTCCCGTTTTGGCACAAAACAATCCAAATGAGGAACAAGGTTTAAAACCATATGATTCTTTTCAAGGCGGAGATCTTGATAGTGTCAGCCTAACCAATGGTAGTTTGGTCCTCCATATTCCGCTGGCTTCTTTCCCGCAGCGCGGCAATCTGGATCTGGGCTTTCTGGTACGATATAGCAGCAAGCAATGGCGTGTAAACACTAGATGTACGGGCAGAGTGAACCCTGTCTGTACTCACGCTTGGGTGCCAATCAGCGGTGGTGGCGCACAAATCGGCAGTACCGTGGATTGGGTTATGCAATCAAGTTATGCATTTGAACCTCAAGACCCTAATGCTCCTGGCCAGACGCTGATTGATTGGTCTATGGCGGTCGCAGGGCCGGATGGTGAAGTTCATCTATTTGGCGGTGCGCAACCTGACTTTAATGGTCCTGTTTACCCCATGCGCTCGCTCGATGCTACCGGGTTGCTTCATCCCAATGCTCAAACTGTTATACTACCCAACGGTACAGTTTATAGTTATCCTGGTCTGACCGATACAAGCAGTACCAGTCCGCCAAGTGGAGTTCGGGGTGGTGTACTTCCCAGCACAATCACAGATTCCAATGGGAATCAAATAACGGTTAGTTCATCGGGATGGACTGATACCATGGGCCGGTTCATTCCGGGCTCTGCAAATCCATCTTTCCAATCAGGCATACAGCCAGGCGTGCCCACTGCCGATTTATCAAATTGTCCTGCCGGCACAAGCTCCGCGTTAGTATGGAATGTTCCTGGAA
>DASRCD010000661.1:0-9208 GCA_035653315.1 Candidatus Angelobacter sp. | reverse complement strand
TTTCACTGCCTCTGGCAGCGCAAGATGGAAGATCCAGCAGCCATCATGCGGAAGCCGAGCTGCATATAACCGCCATTGTCGTACCAGTGGTCCTTCCGCCTCATGACGATCGGGATGACGACAAAAATGGAGACAGGCGCCAAGGCCGCCACGATGACGCAATCTCTTACAATTTGTCTCCCGGACAAAATAATCTTTCCATCACGGAAGAGATGCGCGCCATGCCAATAGAAAGAGGTCAGACAACGGTGCAGGTAAAGCTCACTACCATCGTTGCGAAATAAGCTTTATTTCTGCTTAGGCTGATCCACCAGATAGGGCGCAAGGTCTGGATTGCTGATCACAATCGTCGCTCCCTGCACCTGAATGGGTTCGGCAGGCATTTTTACCTGTCCTGAAGGAATCGTCATTCCCGGCTGCAATTCTTTTTTAGCGACTAATGTAACCGTAAGATCGCCCGCAGGCAGGTCACGCAGCAGGAAGTTTCCGTTCTCGTCTGTTTTAGCAACACCAAAGCCTGCGGTAATCTCTGCCCCTGCAAGCGGGACAAGATTGTAATCGCCCGTGGCAGATGCCCCTGTTGTACCCTGTGCCTGGCCTCGACCGGCCTGATTTGCCCTTACTCCTCCGCCTTGTCCGCCGCGTTGGCTTCGCACGGACCCAGCAGGCATGCCGCTTATCTTCAGTTTTCCCGTATCTGCTGGCTGCGCCGCTGGTTCTGACAGCACTTTTACAAAAACCCTTCCAGCAATCGACCGCATGGCGCGTACGGGAATGTCTTGTACTGTTGTGGAAACGGGGGTCACATGCACGTTGAAGCTGTCAGCCGGCAAGCTGTAATTGGCCGGCAGCGTACTATTATCAACATTCATGATGTAATCACCTGGCGTTACATCATCCACTTCATAGTCGCCGTTGGGCTCCGCAATGATTGTGCGATGGCTCCTGCCATCCTCCAGGGTAAGGCGCACGGATCCCACACCCTTTGAATCCATTGCGCGCTTGCCTTCAAAGTGCAGGTCGTTGAAAACATTTCCTGTAATGCGGGCGAAATCGACAACGCCAAAATTGATTACGCCGATTCTCTGCCGTATCAGGTCCACAGATGCGGTATTTTTGGTAGTCATGCGGACCGGCCCGGAAAACTGCGTCAAGCTGAGAGAAACGCTATGCTCACCCTGGCTCACGTCGCTGAATTTGAAACGGCCTTGCTCGTCTGTCTCCGCAACTTCGCCATCGTCGAGCTTTACCTGTAATCCCACCAAGCCTTGTTCCCCATAGTTGTAAACGCCATTCACGTTGTTATCGCGGAAAACCCGGCCTTCAATCATGCGGTGAACAGCGGTATGGTGCAGCGGAGCAAACAGGGATTGCGGCATCGCGCTGAAGCGCTTGCTGAATCCAAAATACAAAAGGGTTGTTTGCTGCACGGTGCTGTTATCACCAAAGGTCCAGATTCGGGAGAGCCCGGAAGTGAGATTAAAAGAGGGGCGCACCTGATAGTTCAGGCTATATCCCGCAAATGGAGTCCATGCCTCCGTCTTCCCATTGCTTGCCCGCGCCACGGAAAAGTTAGGGCTTAAAGAAAGCTTCTTGCCCAAGCGCAACTGGGCGGACGCACTGATAGAAGTGCTGATTGGAACTTCTGCATCCAGCAGGGCTTTCACCTCAGGCGGCAGGTTGTTGGATTGCACAAAGGCGATTGGGTCGGCGAGAAACAAAGACTGCAACGCAGGTGACAGTAGTTGCAGCTCTGAAGTCAATTTTTCCACCAGTGACGGATTTCGGCGGTCATGCTCAAAACCAACCATCATGCTGCCGTATTTGATCGGGAATGTAACAGAATCACGAATGGAAAATTCATCTTCGGATGTCGTTTGCAGCGGGTCCTGGACTGATCCAATTGTGACCTGCGCCGCATTCACCACCTGGCGGGCAATTTCATGGCGCCACGCTGTATCAAAGCGATTGCCGGTCGTCGGCTGGCTGGAAAATCCTCCGGCATTATGACTATAGGTGTAGTTAAAGTTCAGGTCATCGCTCGGTTTGATGCGCCAGAAAAATGATGGCGTTACATAATCCGAATTGCCCGCCGCCAGAATGTTGCCGAACGCCTGCGTGATAGTGTGCTGGTAATACAGAGACTCGGAAAAATGATCGCTGGAATTTAAGGTAATTCCGCTTTTTGCGGATGTTGTTCCTGAAAAAAGCGACTGCACCTGGTTCAATGGAAATAAAACCGATGACATGCTGCCTGATGCAAAGAAAGTTAGCCGCCGTGTAACGTAACCTAGTTCGCCTCGGCCCATGCCGCCATGGTCGCTGATGCCGCCGGTAGTTTGAAAACTCCATTGATCATTCGGCTGGTAGTTGAATCCCGCTGTCTGCATCACATCATTGCGCCGGCCTCCCAACGGGTTCAGGAAATCGACCGGCGAGTTGATATAGCTGGTTGTGGCAAAAAGGTTCAGATGGTCAGTTTGCTTTCTGGAAAAAGAAAATCCGCCAATGTCCCGTGTAGATCCCAAAGTCAGGAAGAAAAATGGGATCGTTGTCCCGCCAAAGAACATGTATTGATTGTCGCCGCGCTTGATCGTCATCCCTCCGCCACGCAACTCGACGGTATCGGAAGCGCTGAACGGGCTGATGAAATGCTGTGCGCCATTGTTTGTCAGGCTTACGGCATGGTCCATGAGCATAACGTCCAGCCCCGGACTGCGATAATCGATAGCGCCATGGCGGACATTGAATGCATGTCCCCCGGCAAAATTGTTATCTTCCACTTCCGTGTTGATAAAAAGACGTCCCTGGCTGCCTGCTAATTGTGTCCAGTTAAAATCATTTACCACAGCAGTGGTTGTTTGCCCTGAGGAAGTGGCAATCTGCACCGTGGAGCCAATAGCGCCCTGGGCCATTTCATTTTGCTGGCGCAGCAAGGAAGGAGAAATACTGGCGATGGGTCGCATAACAACACGAATACGGATGCTTACTGGTTTGTCGTGCAGATAACCCACAAGAACAGTTTCACCGCGTTCAAGGCCGAATACCTGAATGCCATCCGACGTTGCTTCCACTTTGGCAACATCAGGATCAAGCACAACCATGCTGGAAAGATCGGGCAGGGCGATGACGCGCGACCATTGCCAATACACTTCAATCAATGATGGAATGCCGTTTGCGCCGGCGGACTGTGCTGCGGCCCATGGCGATAGGCAGCTTGCAAGGATTCCCGCCAGGATGATTGTTATCGTGTTTTGCCGCATCCGTTTCAAATTCATTTCCTACTGGGCCGCTACGCTGAACGGGACTTGCTGTGTTTCAATTCGGTCATCGCCATACGCTACGGTAAGAACGGCTGTGTAATTTCCCGCGGGCAGTTTCCCTGCCCACTCCACGTGCATGGCGTCTTTCTGTCCGGGCAGAAACCGTTTCTCCGGGCTCTCCGCTTTTGCGCTGAGCTTGTGCTTTTCATCCAGAACGGCAATACGCGCTACTGGGAAAACATGCGTGTTGCCAGCGTTCAGGAGATTAAAATCCACGCTTAAACCGTGCGTATCACTGGGTGGCTTCACGGCAACATCACTGAGTTGGATCTTGTAATCTTCCGTGTTCTCGGCGCGCAGCAGCACCAGGCAGCCAATGCGCATGCTGGTAAAAACCCCTTTGCCGTTTTCCTTGGAAAAACTCATCTGCGGCTTGGATAGCACGAACAACGTCGCGTAATAACCGCCTCGCGCATCGGATGGGGGCGTAACAATCGCCTTCATTTTTTGCGTGCCGTGCGGCCCTACTTGAAAGCGGTCCGGCACAAACTGGATCCAGTTGGCAGCGGAGCGAGGCGACGTTCCCGGCGCGGAAAAAACTTTCTCATTGCTCTGGTCGTACCACAGATCCGTAACTTCTACGCTCATGTCCACGGCTGCGTCGCCGGTGTTCACGGTGGAAAGATCAAATTCAAATGGCACACCGGGCTTAAACTTTTCCACCACCTGCGCGGGCGCCAGTCCCAGCGATTGCGCAGATGCCGGACGTCCTGTTGCTATAAAGCAAAGGGTGGCTGCAAATATCAGAAGACGAGGGAGGAGGCGGACTGTTTTTTCAATCTTCATTACGGCACCGTGATTGTGAAAGTCAAAGTGGCGTTGTCACCGCCACGGAATGATGTTGCTCCATTGATGTTCGAGACAAACAAACCCAGAAAGCGCGTGATCGAGCTGCGATCTGCGGCTGTAGTGGTAATTTGCGTGGCTGTGGCGGCAGTTGTTCCTATGCTGGTAAAAGGTCCGGCGCTGGCCGTTCCGTCGCGCATGTTAAGGCTGTTGGGGTGCGCAAAGTTACTACTGGCAAAAACCTTGATCGTAGCTGTGGTGGAAGTGAAATCGCTGAATGCCGGTTGCAATAGATAGGGCGTGGAATAAATAACTCCTCCGCTGGCGGCAACAGTGGTAAGTCCTGTTGCGGGCCCAAAACCCAGCCCGTTCACATTGCCAAAATTCATTGAATAATCGGCATTCGGAGTAACAGTAAGACCGCCCGTCGCGGAGGCAAGATTCAAGCGCACTGCCGTTTGCACAGTGTTGTTGGGCGTTGCATCAAAGGACCAAGTTGCGGTTGCCAACGTCCGATTGTTGGAAACGTCGCGCATTACGTAGGTGACAACCGCTCCGTTATCGACCCCGGCGAAGGCCGTGGCCCCATCATTATCGGGAAGAAAAATTCCAATACCTGCCGTTACCGTTGCATTTCCCAGGTTTGCCACCACGGTACTTGGCGCAGCCTGGACCGTTGACATGGTTCCATAGCCAGCCGACGTGGTGCAGGTAGCGGTGCTGGGGCAGTTCTGGATGATCTGCGCTAATGGATGGGCAAAGCTGGTGCTCACATAAGCCGTAAGTGAAGCCCGTTGGGTTCCGCCAAGCCCCTGAAACTGCACTTGAAAAGGAGTGAAATAAATCGCGCCGTTCGTAAGCGCCGTAACCGTCAAACCGCTTTGCGCTGCCCCAATAGCAAGCGCATTCATATTGCCAAAGGTATTGCGGTAATTCGTGCCAACCAGCGTACCGCCAAGACCGCCTGGAGCTTGATTCAAAGTGAAACTGGGGGCGGCCTGCGCCTGTCTGGCAGTTAAAAAGACTGTAAAAAAAAGAATGATGAGAGCTTGATGTGAGCTGACACACGACAACCAACACACCTTCCTGCCGGACTTGACGACGGGGAGGGGTTGGCGTCGAAGGTCATGCTCACATGCTCTCATCATCCACAATTCACGACAGGGCAATACTGCCCTACGGCAAAGCCGGTTACTGCACGGTCAACGTAAAAGTGACCGTGGCTGTCTGCGGGCCAGTCAGGACCGCGGGTGGTCCATTCAGCGGCGTAACTGCCACACCGATAAAACGTGTAAGGGACGTGCCACTGACAACCGCCGGAGTTGATGGAACAATGGTGTCAGCCGTAGCGGTGCCCAGAGCTGTAAAGTCCGCAGCAGTTGCCGGAACCGTGCTGGAGTTTGCGCTGTCACGCACAACCAGAATGTTGTGGGGCGCGCCAAAATCCGTGGTCACCTGCGCTTTAATCGTGGTGCCGGAAGTTGCAGATTGGCTGGTGAAGACCGGGGTCAAATTGTAATCTGACCAGTAAACAGCATTGCTTACGCCCGGAGTGGCCGGCGCAAACTTGTTGCAGTTTCCGTTGTTGATGCCCAAAGCATCAACCGTGCCAAAGTTCATGGTGTAATCAGGCGTACCGCCCGTTGGCGTAACCGCGCAATGTGTTACCGCAGCAGTGCCTGTGCTAAGCGTGAGTTGCACGGCAGATTGAATCGTGGCTGAAATCTGCAGTGTTGGCGATACCGTATTGGTGTTGACCGCTGTGGTGCCGGCGAACGCCGCTGTAGAGAGCGCCATCATCCCCAGCGCAAAAATTGCTGATAATTTCTTCATTCAACATCTCCTTGTCGCGAATCACAGGGCGGAACAAGAAGCGGTACACAGCCCTGCCGTACCCGCACATTCTTAAAGCTTTTCTTATGAGTGACAACAGTACTTCAGTAATCCACAGGAGAGCTGGGTGCACGATTCCCGCATTTTTAGCGGGCTTTCTGCATTGGGGGAGGTTGATTACGATTGTACTCAGGGCACTATACGTAACAAGAAGGTGTTCACCTTAGTTACTGTGTTAAGTTAATATCTCTCAAGCCCAGAACAGGAGTGTTTAACTCGCAAAACAAACGGAGAAGCACAAGCTCCTCCGTCATCAATTACTCTTTAACTCTTTGGCTGATTCAGATCTATCTGCGGGCGATCTTTCCTGAAGTGAGGCAGGTAATCCCACGCCCATCTTCTGAATCTCGTAAGTTGCTTGTATTGTCAGAACAATAGGCTTTGCCGCGGCCGGCAACTGGTTCCGCAGTCACCCGAAACGTTCTTGCTGGTTTCCGCTCACATCCGCTTAGAGTGAATCTGTATCCGTTGTAAATGCCGCCGGCAAATGCGGAATCCATAAACTTGTACACACCATCTTCATCCATCCCTTTGCCAACGTTTACCAGATCAGAGATAGCACAGGTAAATCCGATTCCAGGATGATTTTGCGCGTAGATATTTTCAGCCATCCCAATCATACGGACTGCACGCAACGCGCTCATCTTAGGACGTTCATCCACAACCATAGGCGATGGCGCAGCGGAATCCGCTGCCATTCCACTGGCGCTCAACAATGCAGGGTTCCACCATGATTTATCGAGAATTCTGGGATCGCCCACCGGCAGCGTGGCGCTAAAAGTTACAGTATTCAACCGCCAGATATTTTCCTGCCGTTTCATGTTTGTTACAAATTGAAATCCAACGGGCATCTCATGCTCAATGCCATTTCGGACCAAGTGCAGTGAAAGCTTCATTACATCCTCGTCGCCGCGAGGCTCTTCACTATCAAGCTGGACCTCATACCGTTCATGCTGCTGAGGATTGTTAAAGGAAAAAAGTATTGGGCCAATGTCAAAAGCTTGAAAATTATCTGATCCGGACTTTGTAGACATCAGGACCTGTAAAGGGTTGGGAGCGCCATTCACTGAGGGTTTCATTAAATCCTGGAGCTTGTCCTGCATCTCCAGTGTCAAATGCTTTTTAAAGGCGGCTTCCCCGCCGGATACCATTTCAATAATGGCCTGGCGTGGTGATTGCACCCCACTGCTGTGCTGTTGTCCTGTGCAGACGCCTGCCAAGGCAATCAAAACAAAGGTTGCCGGGCGGAATCCTCCCTTAAACATGGGCTTTCTCCTCAGTTGGCCAAGACTAGCGATTTTCGCAATCCAATGGCAACAGAAAATAAAGATAGGCAGGTAACTTTGGGCCAATTCGAGTATTGCTTTGAGTGATGCTCCTTGGCGCCTTAAGGAAATAGGCCCAAGTATGCAGAATTACTCTTTTTTGGCCGCACTGTCTGCTCTTTTGGCAAGAACACTTACCGGCTTTGGATCAGAGATTTCCATTCGTGTGCCGCAAACGGAGCAATATACCCACCCGGAATGTTCCACAACAGAGGGAACAGTCCGGAATTTGCGCATACATTTGGGACATTGCACGTCAATGATATGGACCAACTGGGGACCCTGTTTACTAGAGTTAAGATGTGAATAGCCTAACAACCTCATGCCTTTCTGACAATGCTTGGAGTCTTAATTTTTGTGAATTTACCGGGACACGCCATTGCTGGCCACCACACGCGCCACTGCCAGCATGGCGATTGCCTGAGCGGAGCTGTCCCGCAACTTTTGGGCGCGCATCAGGGCATTCACTGAATCCACTTCCGCAGCCGCCTCACTTACTTCCTGCACCACTGCCGCGGCATTCATTTCCGGTGTACGAGCGTCCCAAACTTCGTCGGCCGCGCTGAAAGCGATATCAAAATATTTCCCTGCCTGCTGCTTTTTCCCTGCGTGCCCGGCAGCAAAGCCATTGGCAGCGGCTTCACGCGCGCGATCCGGCGCAGGCAGGCTGCTCAGGCGTTCAGTTTGATCGGTCCCTTGGTTGCTCATCGCCGCCAATATGGAAACACCTTGCGGCTCTTCGCGTTGAATTTCTCTAATTTCACCGGCATTCTGTACCGTTGAATTGGCAACCACGTCTGATTGCAGTGCTTTCTGGTAAGCTTCCTCGCCCAATGCCTGCCGCATGGCGTCTGACGTAATGTGGATGGAAAGACCACGCAAAGGTGAGTCATCCAGTTTGCTTAACCAATTCAAGAAGCGCAAACCAGAAGATGCCGCGATATCTTTATTCACTTCAGGAGCCATCTGGGCATACATGGCGGCAAAATTCTCCGCTTCAGCGGCGTTCTCTTTGGGATCGGGAAGTGAATCAAACATCTTGGCAAAATGGGCCTGGGACCAGACAGATTTTTCACCCTGGGTCTGGATAGCCGCCATCAACGCGCGGGGAGCCACAATATTTCTTCCCAGAGCAGCATCAAGTTTGCGTGAAACAGGATCAAGCGTCTGTTTGGGGCAGGTAGTAATGGCGCCAATCAAGGATTGTTCAGCTCGGGCCACTGCCGCATCTGGCAGATTTTCGACAAAACTCTGCGCTACCGTGCAATCCACCTGGCCGGTGGACATTATGGAAACGGAAGGCGTCTGCCCTACGCGGATCAATTCTGATTCAATGCGCGCTCCCTCAGTCCAAAACCCTTTAGCCATTTTTTTGTCGATCGGCAAAGTCACCTCAGCAGCGCTGGCAAGCACCCGTAGCCGGTCCTGCTGGTCTGATTCAGGGAGCGCGACAGCCATCTTTACCGTATCGATCACAAACTTTTGCCCTTGCGTCAGCTTGGCGGCCCGTGGTGCAGTGGTTGCGGGCTTTGCCGGACTCTTCTTGGCGAGCTGCTGTTGCGCAACTCCACTCGTGGTAATAGCGATGACACAAATAGCTGCCAGGCGCGGATAAATACTCTGCACTTCTCTCATGCTCCAGAATAATTTTGGGTGAGTCCTGATGGACTTCTAGAGAGCCTACCGAAGCATCTTCTCTGCTTCAATGCTATAGCAGCATTTCCGGGAATCAGGAATTACTTGGGAGTTAAGCACTCTCTTAACACCATGATTATGCATTTTCGGATGCCCGTAGCTCAGTCACTATTTCTGCTGCGGCCTGGCGGGCCAAGTCGCCTTTGTCGGGAGGAAATGAAATCGCTCCTACTCGAGCATGGCCGC
>DASRCD010000660.1:0-10192 GCA_035653315.1 Candidatus Angelobacter sp. | reverse complement strand
AAAGATTGCGGCACGCATGCGGCGTAAAAAGCCCATGCCTGTACTGGCCCCGGCAACACATTCATCGCGCGTGGGAGCTGATGACTAAAACTGCAATGAAAAAAATCCTTGCCGTCGCCCTGCTGTCTCTTTCATTCGCCGGCTGCACGGTTGGTCCGCGTTATAAACGGCCTGCCGTGGATGTACCTGCTGCGCATCGAGGTGTTGAAGAGGAGAACGCAGGAAAAACCGAGGCCGCATCGCTTGCCGACCAGAAGTGGTGGGAAGTTTTCCAGGACCCGCAGCTACAGCAATTGATCCGCACGGCGATTGAACAAAACTATGACGTCAGGATTGCCGCTGCCCGCATTCTTGAAGCACAGGCGCAATTGGGCATCACACGCGCAGACGAGTTTCCGCAGGTCAATGCCGGAGCCACCTCCGATGTACAGCGCATACCGGCACAACCGGCCCTGCCTGTGGCGACCAATGGCAGCGCAACCCAGTTAAGCGTCTCCGCCGCATGGAACCTTGATTTCTGGGGCAGGTTCCGCCGCGCCACGGAAGCGGCGCGCGCCAACCTGCTGGCCAGTGAATGGGCCAAACAGCAGGTCATCAGCACGCTGGTCAGCAATGTGGCTACCGCTTATTTTCAACTGCGCGAGCTTGACCTTGAACTGGAGATTTCCAAGCAGACTTTAGCTTCACGCCGTGATTCACTCAAGCTTACGCAACTGCTGGCCGATCACGGCGCAACTTCACTGTTGGATGTGCGACAGGCCGAGCAGCTTGTCTATACCGCGGGCGAACAGGTGCCCGATCTTGAGCGCCGCATTCAGCAACAGGAAAATTTGATTAGCACTTTGCTGGGCCAGAATCCCGGGACGGTAGCGCGTGGACTGAAACTCACGGAACAGCCACATCTGCCTCAGGTGCCGGCGGGATTGCCTTCAGCGCTGCTGGAGCGGCGGCCTGATATTCGCCAGGCGGAAGAGCAGCTTGTCTCTTTTAATGCGCAGGTAGGAGTGGCCAGGGCGGCTTACTTTCCCCAGATTACTTTAACCGGTGATGCGGGATACCAGAGCTCAGCTCTGGGAAGCCTGTTCAGCAGCCCGGCAGGATTTTTCAGTTTCGGCGGAGCGCTGACGCAACCGCTGTTTGCCGGCGGCCGAATCCGCTCAGGGGTAAGGCTGGCCGAAGCACAAAAAGAAGAAGCAGTGCTGACTTATAAAAGGACCATTCAGCAGGCATTCCAGGACGTATCGGATTCGCTGATCGCTTATGAAAAAGACCAGGAGTTCCGGCAGCAGCAGCAGTTGTTAACCAAGGCCGCGCAGGATGCCGCGAACCTTTCTGACGTACGCTATAAAGGCGGCGCCACCAGCTATCTGGAAGTGCTGACCAATCAAACCAATTATTTTTCTGCCCAATTAAATCTGGCGCAGGCACAGTTAAATGAACTGAATGCACTGGTCCAGCTTTATCGTTCTCTTGGGGGCGGCTGGCAGCAGTAAGCTCTCTCTTCTTTTCACATAGAACATCTTTTCTTTTTGTCTTGACATCCAATGTGTACAGTGTAAACATCGGGGGTATAGAGATGCCAGTCATGGAAAAACGCGATGCTGTGCGGCAACCGAAAGGCCGCCGGGCCAGTCTGCCATTGTGCGAACAGATCCGCGATACCGCGCGCGACCTGTTTGCGCGTGAAGGCTATGAAAGCGTCTCCATGCGGCGCATTGGCGCGGAGATTGGCTGCTCCCCGATGGCAATTTATCGCCATTATGAAAATAAGGAAGAGCTGCTGCTTTCCATTTGTGAAGAAACATTCGCCAAGATGATTCAATTGCTGGATAAGACACGGCAAACACCGGGCACGCGGCTGGAAATATTGCGGAGATGCATACAGACAGTAGTAGATTTCCACATAAGCCATCCTAATCATTACAAAGTTACCTTTATGACGGTGATGCCACCGGGGCCGGTGGCTGACCGCAAAGTCGCCATTGGGCAGCATGTGATGGATCGCCTGCGCCTGGGCGTGCGCGAGTGCGCGGAAGCAAAAGGAATTGAAGTTGACGTGGAGATGACGGCGCAGATTATCCGCGTGGCCATCCATGGATTGGCCAGCGCCCTGATCACCACCGGCAAATGCTATCCGTGGAAGGAACCGGAGCGCATGAAACATGAGTTGATTGAAACGGTAACCCGGCAATTCGAATAAAGTTTTATTTTGAGTCCTTGCGTACGCCGTACGCATCTTTTTAGACGCAGCAGTTTACGGCGTACACATTCTTTTAACCCAAAAGGAGCCAGTAAGCAGTGAGCACTCAAGCCCTTTCGATCCCGGCGCCCGGCGCACAAATCGTGAGCAAACCTGCCGTGAATCCCTGGCTGGTAGCGATTACGGTGACGCTGGCCACCTTTATGGAGCTGCTGGATACCAGCATCGCCAATGTCTCACTGCCTCACATTGCCGGCGGTCTGGCTGTAAGCTACGACGAAAGCACCTGGGTGCTCACCAGTTATCTGGTGGCAAATGCCGTGGTGTTGCCGCTGAGCGCATGGCTCAGCCGCGTATTTGGCCGCAAGAACTATTACATGACCTGCGTGGCGCTGTTTGTGATTAGCAGCTTTTTATGTGGTATTGCGCCGAGCCTGGGCTTGCTGGTTTTCTTCCGAATTCTTCAGGGCATTGGTGGAGGCGGTCTTGCTCCAGTGGAGCAGGCAATCCTGGTGGATACATTTCCCGGCGCCAAACGCGCGGCGGCCTTTGCACTTTACAGCATGGCCATTGTCACCGCGCCTGCTGTTGGTCCGCCACTTGGTGGCTGGATCACCGACCATTTCTCATGGCGCTGGGTCTTTTTCATCAACGTGCCAATCGGCATTATCAGCCTGATTCTTACACATAGACTTGTTTCCGACCCGCCGCAATTTGTGAAAGAGGTAAAGGCTGCGCGCGCCGGCGGCAAATTGAAAATCGACTACTGGGGCATTTCTTTGATTGCCCTCGGATTTGGCGCACTGGAGATTGTGCTGGACAAGGGCCAGCGTGAAGATTGGCTTGAGAGCCACTTTATCCAGATTTTTCTTACTGTAGCCATTATTGCGTTGGTGGCGACGGTAATTCATGAATGGCGGCACCATGATCCGGTGGTGGAGATTCAGCTTTTCAAGGAGCGCAACTTCGCCATTGCCAATGCGCTCTACTTCGGGTTCTTTTTTGTTCTGTTTGGCAGCACAGTCCTGATTCCGCAGATTCTGCAATCGCTCTACGGATACACCGCCACGGATGCCGGACTGGTGCTTGGTCCCGGAGCGGCGGTGATTGTGGTGATGGCGCCGATTGTCGTGCGTCTTATTCCCAAAGCCGGAGCAAAAAAGTTGATCATGGCGGGCGCGGTCTTTATGGGCCTAGCTTTGTGGCGCTATTCGTTGCTTGATCTTGGCTCTGACTATCGTTCTTATGCGATAGCCCGCGCGATTCAAGGCATTGGCTTAGGTTTCTTTTTTGTTCCGGTCAGCTCACTGGCTTACTCCTATTTGCCGCTGAACAAAAACAACAAGGCCTCCAGCATTACCAATCTGTTCCGCAACCTTGGCGGGAGTTTTGGCGTGGCTTTTGTCACAACCATGTTGGAGCGGCGCACGCAGTTTCATCACAGCGTGCTGGTGCAAAACCTCACTCCAGACAACACAATCTTTACTGACCGGCTGCAATATCTCACGCAATTTCTTTCCAGTGCCGGCTCAAGTCCGGACGGCGCTGCACATCGCGCCTACGGTCTGGTTTCCGGCTTGGCTGACCGGCAAGCAGCATTCCTGGGGGCCATTGACTGTTTCCACATGCTGAGCCTGGTGATGATTGGGACATTTCTTCTTGCGCTTATCACCAAACCATTCCGCAGTGGAGGCCCGGCAGGAGGACACTGATGAACACGAATGAACCGGAAATTCGCCGAAAGGCAGATTGCCCAAAGGATGAACTTAAAGATGAAGCGGTTTTTGAATAAAAGACGGGAGGCAAAATTGAAAAGCATTGCTACCATTCTTCTTTTAGCTGGCCTTGCCGTTTTTCTGCCGCATGCTGTCGCGCAGCAAAACTCATCGTCATTTGAATTGGGCAGCATTGCCACGCCGCGCACTATTAATCCGGCGGCCAACAGCACCACGCCAAGTTCACTGGCAGGCCAACAGCAGAATCCATTTCTGGGCAGCGTGCCCACAGGAACTCTTTCTGATCAACCCATCGAGCTTTCACTCTCTGACGCCATCAATCGCGGTCTGCGTTACAACCTGGGCGTGATTGAAAATCAGGCAAGTTTGCGGCAGGCGCAGGCACAACGCTTACGCGCCTTATCGGCAATGGTCCCCAGCGTCTCTGCCCTGCTGCGGCAAAACCTGGACGACCTGAACACGATCGTGATCGGATTGAAGATTCCAGGTATCGCCGGCCCCACCGGCCAGTTCAGTTATCAGGAAAGCTATCTCACGTTTCAAGATACCGGACTGAATGCGGAGTCTCTGTATAGATACAAAGCTGCTCAGCGCAATGCTGAAGCACAAAAACTGCAATTGGACGACGCGGGCAATGTAGTCGCGCTGGCGGTGGGCACCGCGTATTTGCAGGTGGAATCGAGCGAAGCGCGGGTTGAAACCGCCAATGCCGAACTGGCTTCAGCAAAAGAACTGGAATCACAAACGCAGAACCGCGTGAATAACGGGCTGGCGGCTGAGATTGAAGGCTTCCGCTCCACGGTGCAGCGCCAGACCAGTGAGCAGCGCCTTACCGTTGCCGTAGCGAACCTTGAAAAAGACAAGCTCACGCTGGCCCGGCTGATCGGCTTGCCGAATGGGCAGAAATTCAACGTTACGACCAAAGCAATCTATCAGGAATGGAACGGCGGCGATCTGCCCGCTGCACTGACTCAGGCGCGCAAAGATCGTGCCGACATTAAGTCTGCCGAAGCCTCAGCCAACGCAACGCAGCTCAGCAAACGGGCCGCGCAGTTTGAGCGCGTGCCGGGCGTAAGCCTTAACGGATACTACGGCGCGATCGGCGCAAACCTCAATCGATCCGATGCTACCTATTCAGTTGTGGCTACCGTTTCTCTTCCGCTCTTTACTGGCGGAAGAATCCGCTCGGACATTCAGGATGCCAGCGCACAGCTTGACCGCAGGCAGTCAGAGTATGCGGACATTGTGGGGCGCGTGGATTACGAAGTCCGCAATGCTTATACCGATTTGCAGGCAGCCGATAGCGCAGTGAAGGTCGCGGAGAAAAACAGCCAACTGGCCCAGCACACGCTGGACCAGGCCCGTGACCGCTTTATCAATGGCGTAACCAACAATCTTGAAGTAATTCAGGCGCAGCAGGACGTGGCTGCCGCCAATGAAAATTATATTTCCAGTCTTTTTGCGCACAACCTGGCCAAGCTCACACTGCTGCGGGCCCTGGGTTCGGCGCAAAAAGATGTGAATAAGTATCTGGGAGGAAACTAAAATGGCTACTCAACTCCAACAGACGGATGCGGAGCTTTTTGTGGAACAGGAAAATCATTCTGAAACGCATGTGCAGGAAGCATTGAGCAAACCAAAGCTGGAGACTGCGCCTGCGCCCGCTCCAGCCGCCCCCAGCGGGAAACCTTCCGCGCTGGCCGGATTGAAACAGCACAAAAAAGTTCTATTCATCGCTCTGGCGATTGTGGCGTTGGTTCTCGGCACTACCGGCTGGATCTATTTTTCTTCTTATGAATCCACTGACGATGCACAGGTGGATGGCCACTTGCACCAGGTGAGCGCGCGCATCAGCGGCACGATTCTGCGTGTGAATCCTGACGTACAGGACAGCCACTACGTGGAAGCAGGCACGGTGCTGGCGGAGATTGACCCTGCCGACTACCAGGCAGAACGCGACCGCGCTCAGGCTGATTATGACCGACTCAAAAACGGTTCCCTGGCTGCGGAAAAAGATATTACCGTGATCTCATCCGGCAGCAATGGGCGGCTTGATCTGGCAAATGCGGCCGTAACGGAGGCCGAAGATTCAGTGGCAACGGAAAAGGCTTCCCTGCAATCAGCACAGGCAAAGCTGGCGCAGGTGGAGGCAAACTATACTCGTGCTGAAAATGACCGCCAGCGTTATGAGAAGCTGCTGGCCAAGCGGGAGATTTCACAATCAGAGTATGACCGGGTAGCCACTGAAGCAGCCACCAACCGCGAAGGAGTGACGGCGGCAAAGGCTGACATTGTGGCCGCGCAGCAGCGCATTGCGCAGGCACAGAGCCGCCTGGCGCAACGCAAGGCTGATTTGCTTTCCGCCACATCCGCGCCACAGCAGATTGCCTCTTCGCGTGCCAAGGCTGCGGCGGCAGTTTCAGACGCCAGCCGCGCCCAAGCTTTGCTCAAAACCGCACAACTCAACCTTGGTTACACAAAGATCATTGCGCCGGTGAGCGGGATTGTTGGCCGCAAGACCGTGGAAGAAGGCCAGCGCGTCCAGCCCGGACAGCAGTTGCTGACCATCATTCCGCTCGATGACATTTGGATCACTGCCAACTTCAAAGAAACGCAGTTGCAAAAGATGAAGCCAGGGCAGCCGGTAACGATCCACTCAGACTCGACTGGAAGAGACTATCAGGGCCACATTGATCAACTGGGCGGAGCGACCGGCTCAAAATTCAGTCTGTTGCCGGCGGAAAACGCTACAGGCAATTATGTGAAAGTTGTGCAGCGCGTGCCGGTGCGCATTGTGCTGGAGCAGGGAGAGAATGCGGACCATCGGCTGCGCCCCGGAATGTCAGTGGAGCCGAAGGTGAATCTGCGGTAATAGATAGAAGAGGAAGCATGGCTGAAGAGCGCACGATGATCCAGGCGAATGACCGCGAAAAAGGTTTGTATCTGCAAGATCTGAATGTGGGCCAGAAGTTTGTTTCTGGCACGTATCAGATGGATGCGGACCAGATCAAAGCCTTTGCCCGCGAATATGATCCTCAGCCGTTTCACCTGGATGAACAAGCCGCACGGCAAACAGTATTTGCCGGACTGGCCGCTAGTGGATGGCATACCGCGGCAGTTGCCATGCGCCTTCTGGTAACCGGTGGGTTGCCGCTGGCCAATGGCATTATCGGTACAGGTGGAGATTTGCAGTGGCCAAAACCAACACGCGTTGGCGACACGCTGCACGTGGAGAGTGAGATTCTTGAAATCGTGCCTTCTCGCTCCAAACCAAATCAGGCCATTGTGGAAGTAAGAAGCACCACTCTGAACCAGAATGGCGAAGCAGTTCACATATTTACTTCTAAAGTAATCGTGTTTAAGCGGCCGGGCTGACCTGTGCTGGGCGTCTCTGAATCCACAAATAATTCATCTACAATAAAACACCAGCATTCCCGGAGCTTCCATGAAAAAACGTTCTCTCGCCTATCTTGGTATGATCGCTATGACCTGTGTGTTTGCCTGCATTTCTGTTGTGGCACGCTCGCAAACGCAATCCGCAAATCAAAAGGGAGCGCCAGCCATCATGCATGCTACAGGACCTTTTGAGGTGAAGCTCACACCACAGGATAACAAGATTGATCCTGCGCTGGGACGAATGACGATTGATAAACAATTTCATGGCGACCTGGAAGCCACCAGCAAAGGCCAGATGCTTACAGCCGGAACAGACCCGAGAAGCTCAGGCGTTTACGTTGCTGTGGAGAAAGTCACAGGAACCCTGAAAGGACGTAATGGTTCCTTTATGCTGTACCATCAAGGCATTATGGATCGCGGCAAGCCTCAACTTTCCATCAATGTTGTGCCTGATTCGGGAACAGGAGAACTGGCTGGAATCACCGGCAAAATGAATATCAATATTGCCGCAGGCGGCAAGCACTCTTACGATTTTGAATACACACTGCCGGAGACACACTGAAGCATTGCCTGATTTGTGCCGTCGGTCTGGCCTAAATGGAAACTGTGAGCCCTTTTAGCTTTCCTTTCATCCAAAGGACAATATGCGTACTCTTGTGGTTGGAGCAGGAGCCATTGGCGGATACTTCGGCGGCAGGCTGCTTGAAATTGGCCGTGATGTAACTTTTCTTGTGCGCCCAAAAAGGGCCGCAGAACTGACCTCTTCCGGTTTGATAATCCATAGCCGCTTTGGCGACGTAACCATACCCAACCCACAAACTGTGCTGGCAGAAAATCTTCGCGAGACCTTTGATCTTATCCTGCTGAGTTGCAAAGCTTACGACCTTGAAGATGCCATCCAGTCTTTTGCGCCTGCCGTTGGGCCGAATACCGCAATCCTCCCATTATTAAATGGCATGCGGCATTTGGATGTCCTTGACAGCCGCTTTGGGAAAGAGCGCGTTCTGGGCGGCCAGTGTTTGATTGCTGTAACGCTCAACGCAAAGCGCGAGATTGCCCACCTGAATGACACGCATGATCTGGCTTTCGGCGAGCGTGATGGGGCGAGTTCTCCGCGAGTTGAAGGGATCCAAACATTAATGGCAGGCGCGAAATTTGTTTCAAGGTTGAGCCAGAACATCATGCAGGAAATGTGGGCCAAGTGGGTCTTTATTGCCAGCGGCGCGGGACTCACCTGCCTGATGCGGGCTTCCGTGGGCGATATTGTTGAAGCCGGAGAAGCCAGCCTGGCTACTACTCTTTTGGCGGAATGCGCCGCAATCGCAAATGCAGAAGGCTTTCCACCCAGCGCGGCTGCCATGGAGCGCAGCACGGCCATGCTCACCAAACCCGGCTCGCCGCTTACAGCTTCCATGCTGCGCGATATTGAAAGCCATGCCCGCATTGAGGCAGGCCATGTGATTGGCGACCTGCTCCAGCGCGGTGAAAAGCATTCCCTTGCCACGCCGTTGTTGCGCATTGCTTATGCGCACTTGAAAGCGTATGAAGCGCGCAGAAATCCTGAAGCGCAAGCGGCCTCCGCTGCCGTAAACTAACCTGACCAGAGCGATTTTTTATGGCGAAACCAATTCTGTTATGTATTGATGACGACTCGGACGTTCTGCGGGCCATTGAGCGCGATTTGCGCTCGCATTACGGCGCGCAATACCGCGTGCTGGCCAGCGATTCGCCGGCTGCTGCGCTTGATCTGCTGAAACAGTTGAAGCTCCGCAATGATGCCATGGCCCTGCTGCTGGCAGACCAGCGCATGCCAAACATGGATGGAGTTGAGTTTCTGCAACAGGCCATGCATATTTTTCCCGATGCCAAGCGCGCCCTGCTGACCGCATACGCTGATACAAATGCGGCCATTGACGCAATCAACAAAGCCAGCATCCATTATTTTTTCCTGAAACCATGGGACCCGCCGGAAACCCATTTGTATCCGCAATTGGATGACCTGCTGGATGACTGGCAGGCTACCTATCGTCCGAAGTTTGATGGCATACGTGTTTTGGGCACGCGCTGGTCGCCACGGTCTTATGAGCTGCGCGATTTCCTGGCGCGCAATCATGTGCCCTATCAATGGATTGACGCGGAACTTTCCGCCAATGATCCGGAGACAAAGCGGCTGCTGGAAGTTCTGGGTGAGGATGCAATGAATTTACCGGTGGTGCTCTTTCCCGATGGCGCAAAACTTCTGGAAAGCACGCCGGCGGATGTGGCGCAGAAAGTTGGTTTGCGCACACGCGCGCAGACCAGCTTTTATGATCTGGCGATTATTGGCGGCGGTCCCGCAGGCCTTGCGGCCGCCGTGTATGGCGCATCGGAAGGGCTGCACACGGTAATGGTTGAACGTGAAGCACCCGGCGGCCAGGCCGGCATGAGCTCGCGCATTGAAAACTATCTGGGTTTTCCCACCGGCCTGAGCGGTGGTGATCTTGCGCGCCGCGCAGTAGTACAAGCACAGCGCTTTGGCGTGGAAATTCTTTCGCCGCAGGAAGCTACCGGCATCCGCACAGAAGGTTCTTACCGGATCATCAAACTGGCAGACGGGAATGAGATTTCCTGCCATGCGCTAATGATCGCTACTGGGGTGCAATGGCGAAGGCTGGACGCTCCGGGAGTTGACCGCCTGCAAGGCGCGGGAATCTACTACGGCGGCGGCGCAACGGAAGCACTTTCCTGCAAAGGAGAAGTTGTTTACGTAGTGGGTGGCGCAAATTCCGCCGGCCAGGCGGCCATGAATTTTGCCAAGTATGCGGAGCGTGTTGTGATTCTGGTGCGCGGCGTGTCTCTTGCCGCTACCATGTCGCAATAT